>NZ_JBJURN010000015.1:96312-107312 GCF_046622475.1 Enterobacter sp. LM3
ATCCTGCTATTCCCCAACAACAAGGATTAGGTTAATCTGGATATCCCCAACAACAAAAAGGAGTTCAATATGTTCGCGAATGGCTATGAGCATGCAGAGAGACATAGTCCCGCATATCAGCGGCCCGCTCCAAAACCGGAGCCAAAGCCGAAGGAAGAGAAAAAGGGGTAAACAATGACCAGGCACGACATTATCTTTGATATAAATTATTCCCATTACATGGAAAAAATGTTCTGCACAATAACCAGCAGAATCGATAAATTAATATCAGTGATACTGATGATGCTTGGTTGTGCTGTGTTTGCTCCCTTCAGCGGTAACTTCATTTTTGGCGCGTTCATTGCCGCGCTTTCAGCAATTCAATTTATTTATCAGTTCGGCAAGCAGTCCGGTTTAGCCCAAGAGCAGTCAAAAAAATATCTTGAACTCATGACAGAAGCAGCTAGGTATGATGACAATGAACTGCTCAATCGGCTGAACGAACTTCAGAAAAGCGACTGTTCTGTATGGAGTGTTTTTGAGTCAGCAGCTCATAAAAAAGCGGCTATCAAGCTTGGCCTTGAAGACTTAACGTCTCCACTGAATTTCACAGAGAAAGTTTTTGCTTTTTTTGCTGGTGGCTTGCCAAAGGAACAGAAGGTGACTCAGTGAGAATGAGCGATAGAGAGTTTGTACCTAACCATGCTCCGGGGCAGCCGCGCCCTCCAGCACCCAAACCAAAAATCATGTTTTCCACACTCGCAAGGAATGCGGTGAATGGGCACGTTCCTGGTTCTCCACGTCCAGCGCCCGCACCTCAACCAGCCCCAGGTCCTAAAAAATGAAAATGACAAAACTACAGTCTGTTAAAACTGGTGATCATTCTCCTTTTTCCCCAAGACCGGTTCCTAGGCCAGCTCCTCAGCCTAAACCTAATCAAAAGTAATGTTAGAGATATCCAGATTGTTAAAGAGCGAAGCGTCCTAAGGGCGCTTTTTTTATTACTTGCGAATCATCCGGTCTTTCATACGCCACCGGCGGCTACTTCGTGGGCATCCTGCCTGTTCGCTCTGTTTACCCTTATCGCCGGGTCGGCGGAACGTTTACTGATTACTGCGTGTTTTGTTGGTCTAAGTTTATAGAAAAATAAACCATTATGTAAAGTTAATAGTAAACAAAAAGGCGTGAAAAACTGGATGTACTTGAATTTGGAGAAAAAAAAGACCGCTTACAGGCGGTCTTAGGGGATTAGTCTATCTCGAGGTCTTTTAGCATCTGAAGGATTTCTTGTTTGGACTTGCCTTTCAGCCTTGCTTTGAGCTCATTGTCTATAGAGTTTACCTGGGCTCTGAGGTTAACCATATGCTGTTCTTTTTCCCACTCAGCAAGGCTATCGAAAAGATCAAGCAATTCTTCATGGCGAGCGTCAAACGGTCGTGGGGACCGCATCTCTTCACCCTTAGGTTCTTCATCAAGATAACCAGGAGCCATGCCGTAATCACGTTCAATACGGCGCGCTGCTCTCTCGCCGAACGACGCTTTACCGTTGATCAGCTGTGAAAGATAGCTCTTCTCTTTTTCCGGCAAGGTTCTGCTTGAAAACCATACCGCTAGGCGCTTGCGCCTGATTTCCTTTGTGTCCATGCAGTCATTTTGATTAGTAATTTCTAAACAAGCAAAAACTTGACATTAATGTTTAGTGGTTTATAAACTTACAACTCAACACACAGGAGCAATTATGCAACTCAATGACTTTTTGAAAGCTGGTGGGCCAAAGATCCGCAAGGCGCTGGAGCAACACCTTGGGATATCGAAATCTTACCTCTCCCAACTAGCAACGGGGCGGGCTGCAATTTCGCCAAGTCGCTGCATCGTTATCGAGACTTTCACCAATAGTGAGGTCTCTCGTTCTGATATGCGGCCAAGCGATTGGGCTGAAATTTGGCCTGACTACGAGCCAAAAAATAGCACAACAACTCAGGAGGATACTGACTGATGGAAATCAAAAAGCTGGCATGTGAGCTGGAGGAATGGGCTCAGGAAAAGGGCTGGAAGACGGTCACACAGCTGATAACCCCGCATCACTTCGGTGATTTGCTTCTGTCACTCAACGACGTAACAGATCCTGACGAGTACGCACGCCGACTGCACAACAATAAGCAGATTATCCAGCGCGCGTTCCGTAATGATACGTCCAATTACCGTAAGCAGGCCGAGGCGCTGAGCTATGCCATCCGCGCCGCCATCGACAACGAACTGGAGCAGAATAACTGCATGCACTACCGGGCGGCCAAAGTGAACAAAGAGTGCATCGAAGCCACCAACGCGGTTTTCACTGGCAAGCCTCTACCGGTCATCAGGAGAGAGGGCCTGGAAGCTATCGACGCACTGGCGCAGCTGGTAGGCGTAAAGGTTCACGTCATGCACAACCACAACGCGGCATAAAGATCCGGAGGCGACTATGCGTACTTCTCAGGAATTAGCGAGCGCACTGGCAGAGCGCATGAAAAACGCGATGAAGAATGAACCCGCTCAGGAGCCAGTGGATCGCCGCGGTGAAATTATTCCAGGGAAGCGGTACCGTGACGAACGCGGACGCATGGTGACAGTTTTGCGTGCATCCCAGCTCCGAGTGTCATATCGCCGAGAGGGATATGCAGGAGTCAGCGAAACAGGACGCCGAGAGTTTGAAATTAAGTTCACAGAGGTGAAGTTGTGAGCAGCAAGTTACATGGTCTCGTATGGGAAGGATGTGCGCAGGCGGGGCTCGGTATTTCCCGCGTCGCTCTGATGGCCCGTATTGCCGATTACAGCAATGCAGAGGGTGTGTCCTGGCCTGCGATTGAGACGCTCCAGATTGAGATTGGAGCAAAGAGTGAAACTACCGTCAAAAATGCTCTGGCAGAGCTGGTGAGCGGTGGTTGGATCACCAAAATTGAGCGCAAGGTAGGCGGCAGAAATTTAACGAACATCTACCAGATCAACGTTGAAAAGCTGGAAGCCGCTGCTGCGGTAGGGCGAAAAAAAATTAAAGAGAAGAGAGCCAAAAAGAAAGGTTCACGGTGCTTGCCAGTTGGTCAGGAAGGGAAGGGGGTAATTTTTAACCCCTCAAATAACGCCCCCTCAAACCCTGAAAATAAGGGGGCAGATTTTGACGGGTCAAATTTTGAGGGGTCAAAAATTGGTGAAACAGGTGATTTAACCCCCCCAAAAATTGCCCCCGATCCGTCATTAAGATCTGATCCGTCATTAAACCCCACACATAACGCGCGGGGGGAACTGGTTGCTCCAGTCAGTGAGCGACCGGTACCGGAATATCCTGGTCAGCCTGGCACGTTTTTCCCTGCCTCTCAGCTACTGGGGAAGTTCCCAATGAGCAAGGAGTGGAAACCATCTGTGGACTTTCGCAAGCAGGCAAACCTCTGGGGGCGTCCTGTCCCTGTGGACCTGACACCCGATGATTTACGCGCTGCCCATGCCTGCTTTGTCGATTATTGGCTCTCTGAGGGCAAGACATTCAACCAGACGCAGTGGGAGCAGAAATTTGCTCTGCACCTGCAAAACACAAAGCCAACAAGACCGCGAGGTAATTCTCATGCAGGACTGGACCCAAACTCCACAGCAAACGCTGCTGTACAACGAGCGCGTGCGACACGTGCAGAGCAATTACGAGCACGAGGAGAAAGCGTGGAAATTCTGGGAACTCATGCTGGAAATTTACTCCACCCGCTGGGAGACCAAAAACGGCTCGGCCCCGTCGGACCTATGGATTGCGCAGGTTGGGAGTTTGACCAGCGACCAGACGACGAGCGTCTGTAATGCGATGGTGGCGCGTTGCAAGGCAGGGAATTCATGGCCGCCGGATCTGGCTGAGTTCGTGACTCTTGTGGCGGACGCCAGCGGCAATGCTCTGGGGCTAAGAACTGCTGACGTAATGGCGGAATACAAGCGCTGGCGCAACGAGTCATACCGCTACGACAGTTCAGAGGTGTTCCCGTGGCACCACCCAGTCTTATATCAGATTTGCACAGAAATGCGACGCTCGGGAGTGGAAAGGCAAATGACCCAGACCGAACTCGAAGCCCTGGCTGCCATGCAGCTGGCCAAGTGGGAAAAGCATGTGGTGGACGGACATCCGATCCCGCCGGTGAGAAGGCAAATTGCCGCGCCACGCCATGCGCCAGGACCAACCCCCGCGCAGTTACTTAAAGCGCAGGCCGAAGCAGCAAAACTAAAACGAATTTAAACAAACAGGAGAAATTTTATGGAAACCGTACTGGATGCACTGAAATCGATGGGTAAAGCTACTTACCGTGATGTTGCCGCCCGCCTGGATATCGAGCCAGTGGAGGCGCTGAACAGCTTTTGCACGTGAGTTACTGAAATTCACGACCAGAAAGTAGTTGCGGACAGGGGGAGAAAATCCACAGCTGGTAGATGCCCAAGACGCTAAATGCTTGGTGTGGATTATTGACCAGACCATTGCGCATATAAAAGTGAAGCACTCAACTTTCAAAAATGCGTACTGACATGCAGGGATGATGTATCCTGAAAGCAGGAGCGCCCTCTGATTAAGGATAAGACTATGCGCAGGACTGAATACCGTAAAACGCCCGACAACAACGCCATGACAAAGAAAGTGGTTACCGTATGGATCATCACCGTAATCCCCCTCATCATTCTGTTTGCCGTGTACTCTGGCAACCCGGATTCACCCTTACTGGTTTACTTGTCTGAAGTGACCCGTGGCTTACCCGCGCTGCACTCTGCAAATAATCCCCTGCTGAGTTCGGTGATGAATGCCTGGTGTAAAACAGCCCCGCTCTGGGGCGCTGTTGCGTTTATCATTTCGTATAAACATATCAGGATTAACAGTGAACAGACCACCGGTGGGATGCTCAGGATAGTTGCGCTGTTTTCAGCGTTTTACCTGCCAAACATGTATATGTCATTGCTCTACTCTGCAGAAATAACAGAATCCGGGAAGCTGCTCAGGGTCATGTCATATAATGATTACTTCCTCGTGACGTTATTTATCACCATATACACTGTCTGCTATACCTTTACTGCTTATTATTTAGTTGTCCTTGCGGCAACCTTTAAGTCGTTTTGTCAGGGGCGGAAAGCTTCGTTATAATGGCAAAATATACTCCGGCTTCCGGAATTAAAAAAGCAGGCGTTTCCCGCCTGCTTTTTTTCATTAATGTGCAGGGCTAATCAGCCAGTTATTGATCCGGTCGGCAAACTGGTCATCAATCATTGATGCCACCAGCGAAATCCAGATGACCCCCAGTACGGTGATCGCGGTGACTGGCAATCCAAATACCGTGGCAAGGGGCATGGACAGCGACGCAAGTAGGCTCAGGGCAAAACCGGTGGCAAAGCCACTCAGTACCCAGGACTCCACTTCAAGCAGTACCGGTCTCCAGTCACCGGTATCAACGGCTACCAGGGATTTTTGTCTCAATTTCTCGATCTTCGTGACGATATCTGCATAACTAAAGGCTTTACCGAGGAAACCGTATTTGTAAGCCATATCCTGAGCATTCAGGTAACGCCAGGCATTCTCCAGAGCAGTTTTGTCGCCGGCACTGACCTTCATTTTCGGATTGGACAGAACCCGGTTTAAGGTAGCCATTGCCGCGTCAATATTCCTGATGCGTTTCCCCTGGAAGTTTTTAATGTCTGCCGCGATGTCATTTGCCAGACTCTGGTATTTATTACCCAGAACTTCACTGAGTTCCTTTCCGGCAGCCACAATAACATCTCCGGCCTGGGCCAGTAAGTTGCCTTCCTGATCAAGTTTAAAATTAATAAATTCTTTTACTAATTTTCTGACCCCGCTCCGGGTGTTCTCCTGCGGCCCCTTCCAGTTGTTAAACTGGACGCTGATATTATTGGGATCGCCATTATTTACGGTCACATCGATCGCCTTACCGGAGAACATATCAAGATACAGCCGGTAAGTATAAGGCCCTGTAATGGTAAGGCTTTCAACGGTACCTGCGTTCGCAAAGCTCTTCGTGGAGCGGAACGCGCCCGATTTAGGATCATACGTAAATAAATCGGTGCTGCCCGTCGTCGCAATTTCCAGCGGAGCAGGAGCAGTCCGGTGGCCAGAGAACTGGTTCTGGTCGTCGCGATAGACTCCGGTGGGTAACTCCCCGACCGACATTGTCGTGCCCGCCGCATCAACACCCATCACCAGTCCGCTCAGACCAATCGCTCTGGCCTGGTCTGCATTTAACTCAGTGACCGATATTGACATGACCCCGGTTTTCGACAGGCTCTGGATCGTGAGTTTCGCATAGGGATTAATCCGGCGGGCGGCGAGGATCATATCTGCCAGCTTCTGACGGATGACCGGGTTGTTTCTGATTGTATCAATCTGCCGTTGTTCAGCCGTCCCCTGGCTACCGGTGTTGTTGCTGCCTCCACTATCATGGTTCCCCGAGTTTCCGGTTGAACCCCCACCAGGCGGTGTGCTCCCCCTTTCTTTGCTCCAGCGGGTTCCATCACCATAACCACCATAATTAAATCCAGGCATAATTTTATTCCTCTTTGACGGTAAAATTCATAAAAAATAACTGTATATATAAACATGTAAATATATACAGTTCATGAATGCTACGCCGCTGCTTTTCCTGTGTCAATGCCAGATTTTGGGGTGTAACTGGAAGCGGAACTTCCTGCTAAGCTGCTGATCGGGATATTGTTTATAGGAATGGATACCTCAATGGAAAAATCCTCACTAGTGTTTGTGTTTGCCTTGTTAACGACGTCGCTGATGAACGTCGCTTGCACACCTCAAACAAGCGCAGAGCGTAATGCCCGGCAGTATGTATATGCGACAGGTGACGGTTTCGACCCGAATTTACGTGTAATAAAAGCCGACAGCATCCGGATGGCGGTGCCATTCTTCAGAACGTTTCATGATATGGGAACAAAAGACAGGGCTTCTGGTGTATCTGCAGAAGGAGCGCAACAGCGGGTTAATGAGTTCCGCAGCGATGCGTTTCTAAAATCCATCCAGAGGGAGACTATCTTTGCGGGCAAGCGCTACGCCGACAATAACATTCCGTCCGCAAATAAGCGTAAGGCAATGGGAGATGCTATTTCAGCTACATATATGGATGGTTATGAAGGGCGAAAGTGAGGTTTCCAGCTCACATTTCACTGCCTGACAGAAATTTGAACCACCAAAATATTGGTAGTTTACCACCCTTAAAAAAAACTCTGCGAACCAGTGTTTTTCATTGCTTTGGTGGCGTTGGAAATAAGAAGAATTGATTACTCATTAAACACTTACCCGCATTTGCGGTTTTTTTACGCCCAAATTCTTGACCCTCGTTTTTTTGGTGTTACTGTATAAATATACAGTTATTTGAGGAGGCGTTATGGGTTTTCCATCTCCGGCAACAGATCGCACTGAGCAGACTCTCACCATTACTCGCCTTTGCGGCTACGACGGTAATTACCGCACGATCGAAACATCAGCTGGCTATGCGATCGTCAACATTGCCAGAAAGCCTGAAGTCGGCGACACCGTTCTGATCTCGTTCTGTGGAAGGATGGACTTCGCATCTGTTCAGGGAAAAGCACTTATCACACAGGATAGGGAGGCTATTGAAGGGGATGCGCTGGATTATACGATGGTGATGGGTGTCGTAACGCACCTCCTCAACTGTGTAACAGATACTGACAACAGGCCGGTGATATAGCAGATCGAACATGATTCCTGTGTCTTGATAGCCGATCGGTTAGACGTCTGGTTAGCGGAACCTTTAATGAAATTAGTGCGCAGGGAGAAAAAGGACAGCCCCGCAAGGGGAAAACCATTTTTAGGGATGTACCAATGAAATTAAATGAATTTGCTGCCAGTCTAACGAAAGACGGAATGCTGGTTTTATGCCTGTGTGATGGTGAAATAATGGACTATCTGGTAACCAGTAATGCTTTGCGCACTTTGGTACGCCGTGAAGGAAATAGGCTTTCAGCCCAGGTTCTTAGTGATGATGAGCGTATTATCAACTTAAACTCCCTGCCGGAAGCACTTAAGGTTCTCAAGCCGTAAGTGTTGATTTATAATAATCAAACGGGCTGAACACCCACTGATTACTGCGCCAACCTGAGGAATCAAAATGGCGCAGAGCATTACCCAAAATCACTCACACCGCCCGTTCGTGCGCGGTGTTTCTGCTTATGCTGGTGACCCAGCATGAAAAAAGCAGATCGCATCCACCTTTCACGCGTGGCCGGACTGGGCTGCATCGTGTGTAGGAATCTGAATCTGGGCGAAACGCCTGCCGAAATTCACCATATCCGGACAGGGCAGGGTGTAGGGCAGCGTGCTGACCATCGAAAATCAATTCCCCTTTGTCATCCACACCATCGCAACGGCGGCTATGGTGTGGCGATTCATGCTGGTCGTAAGCAATGGGAGAAAAACTTCGGTTCCGAGTTGCAGCTGCTGGAGCAGGTCCAGTTAGAGCTGGGGGTGTTCTATGCCTAAATACATCATCACCCCAGTCGGTAAACCCCGCATGACACGATCCGATAAATGGAAACAGCGACCACCTGTGATCCGCTACCGCATGTTTTGCGATGAAGCACGTCTGCACGAGATTAGTGTGCCGGAGAGTGGCGCTCATATCACTTTTGTTTTGCCTATGCCGCAGAGCTGGAGCAAGAAAAAGCGCGCAGCAATGGACGGCCAACCGCATCAGACCAAACCCGATCTGGACAACTTAACAAAATCGCTGCTGGACGCCTTGTTTGAGGATGATTCCCACATTTGGGACGCCCGGACATCAAAACTATGGGGCGAAACTGGAATGATAATTATCGAGGAAATGAAATGACACCACGCCAGAAACGCCAGTATTTTGAAGGGCTGGGAAAAACCGCAATGGCACCGCGGAAGAGCTGGCTGGGAAAAAGTATTCTCCTGAATGATGTTCAGTCCGGTTGGATAAAATCGCTGCTTACGGTGTGGGGGGAATGCGTCCGCGGTGGCACAGCTCCGGCGAAACCATGCGGACACTCATGCTGGAACGTAATCAGAGGAAAGAACTGGTCAGATAAAGCGCTTGAGCGGTTTACCGCAGCATTGAACCAGGCGAGAGAAGAAGGGTTTCATGGTGAGCTGGCAATGAAACGGGCGCGCGCAATTCTTTGGCCTGAACCGCCGGCCAGCATTATTGACGAGGCTATTAGCAGTGATGACGCTGAATTTATGGAGGGCGTAGTGCTGCAGTCGTTTGATTTGAAGGATCCGGTTTATGTCGTTGGGCGACAGTATTACACCACCAGGAAAAAAATATCAGACATCACCAGAGAACTGCAAAGCCTGGCCCCGTGGCTAACTGATTCTGAGGCCAGAAAGCGGGTACGCTGGTGTCTGGAAATCTTCAGGGCGAAGGTTTTTTTGTCAGCGCGGAACAACCTGAAAGAAAGTTCATGATCAAAAGTGATTTGGCAAAAAGTGCTATTTAATCGGAAGGATGTTGAAAACGGGCCAGAAAATCAGATAATTATTTCATGCTTGGCAGAGCTGCGCCACGATGGCAGCGATGTAAAGCGACAATTTGAAAAAACTCTAAACCCCGCCTGCCGGGGTTTTTTGTTATCCGGCGATACGACAGGGGTATTCGCGAAGGTGCATTGCACCAGTACCCCTGTCATATCGTCGTTTTATTCAAGCAAGGAGTCAGCTTTGCCGGACACATCATGCATGTGAGAAAATCCTTTTTTTGGATGAAGGAGACAGCATGCTTGAATGGATTTACGGGTATGTGAACGGAATATTAGAACACTACAAAGCGATGACGACGATCGTCTTCGTGATCGCTATTTTAAAACTTTTAGTCCCTCCTTTCTTTTGGGGCCTTGAAAAAATATCTGACAGATCACACAGAAAAAAGCTTCTGAAAATATGGACTGATGCTGGTTACAGCGACGAAGAGGCAAGACTCTTTGTTGAGGCATCCGAGTCCCATCGGAAAAAAACAAAACCCAACATCTTCTCCTTCCTAAAAAAAATTACCCGTCGAAAGGTCCGTTAAGGACCTTTTTTATTACTTTAAACGCACTCGCACACAGCGAGGTGAGAGTATGTATCGAATGGACAAAATAACTACAGGTATCTCCTACGGCGCGTCAGGAGGTAGTGCCATTTACTGGTTTAAAAGACTTCTTGATGGTTACAGCCCTGAGCAATGGGCAGCTATAGGTGTGATCGGTAGCTTACTGTTCGGCTTACTCACCTTTCTGACCAACTTTTATTTCAAAGTAAAAGATGACAGGAGAAAAGAAGGCCGAGGTGAGCAATGAAAACCAGAGCGAAGTTGAGCTCAGCTGTTCTGGGTCTTGTCCTTGCAGGAGCTCCGGCCTCTGTAATCCTCGACAAATTTCTTAATGAGAAAGAAGGCAACAGCACTACAGCTTATCAGGACGGTTCAGGAGTCTGGACTATTTGCCGTGGGGCGACGTTGGTCGATGGTAAGAGGGTAGTGAAAGATATGAGCCTGACGACGTCCAAATGTGACCAGGTTAATGCAATTGAGCGCGATAAGGCGCTGGCGTGGGTTGATCGTAATATTCACGTTCCGCTTAGTGCCCCCCAGAAGGCCGGAATAGCTTCTTTTTGCCCCTATAACATCGGACCGGGGAAATGTTTCCCTTCAACTTTCTATCAGAGTATCAATGCTGGTGACCGGAAAGGGGCTTGTGAAGCAATCCGCTGGTGGATTAAGGACGGTGGCCGTGATTGCCGTCTGACTAAAGGCCAGAAGAATGGCTGCTATGGTCAGGTTGAGCGACGGGACCAAGAAAGTGCTCTGGCGTGCTGGGGGATAGATCAGTGAACCGATTAACAGCAATCATCTGTGCTGTCATTATCTGCCTGATGGTTTCCATGGCCTGGGCGATTAACCACTACCGCGGCAACGCCATCACCTACAAAGACCAGCGTGATAAAGCCACTGAGAAACTCCGCCTGGCGAACGCCACCATTAAAGACA
>NZ_JBJURN010000016.1:0-99231 GCF_046622475.1 Enterobacter sp. LM3
GCTTTACGCATGGCGATCTCCTCAGGGAATACAATCAGTATGTCGGAAGATCTCTAAAAGTGAGTGGTTCGTTTTACTGGGATACTTACACCGGGAGCCTGAGCGACAGAATAACCAATACACATCCCGCTTTCGTCATCAACGATGGGTTTTGAGTTCAGTGGAGGGTTTCGGGGGCGAAATTCGAAATATTCACTGGCTGGCAATGTTGACTGGAAGGTGTAAAAACGTCCTGGCTCGTCTGTAATTAATCCAACACTCATTGTCATGATTTCCTTTTGGGCTAACCTTAAGGCCATCATAATGGACGTTTTTGCTTCAATCTACTTTTCCTGATTTTGATTTAATTGACTCAGCGGCTAACGCATCGCCTGGCTCGTTGTTCAACCCCGCCAGCACTGAAAGCGAGCTTCAGCACCGGCAGCGTTTGTCACTATATTGTTTAATTGTCGAGTATCGAATCGACCTCACCCGTTCGCACGTTAACGCGCGCCGCTACGGTCTGTTTGACCACGCCACCATAAGCATTAGTGCCGCGGAACGTTGTTTTTACAACGGCATGCGGGTCTTTATTCAAAATCAGATGGTAGACCGTTGAAACATGTTTATAAGAGGAATCATCATTCATGCTGGCTTTTATCAGCTTCTCTAACGGGCGATAAGAGCCATCCCAACCGCTAAAATTACCCTGAAATGCGTCAAAGTTGATTTTATTATTCAGAGATTGTGGATCCATCTCGAAGTCGTCGAAACACCACCCCAATACATCACCGAGCTTTAACGCATCATTTTTAGTAAAAGTGTACTCACTCATACAGGCATAAAAAGCATCAGCAGAGCTGGCTGGTACACCTTTGAAGCCAACATACCCTTTAACGATATCGTGCCGGGTTTCTTTTGACTCGTTGCGATATTCTTTGAGGGTTTTATCTGCGTACTCAAATGTTGGCATAGCCGGTTCCGTTTTAACCGCCGGTACATCAGCTTTTGCCACAGTCTGACTTTTTTCAGTCGGCCATAAGATTGAGCCAATAACACTCAGCGCCAGACAGCCACCGAGGTAAACCGCACTGGAGCGCTTACGGTTCGGCATCCGAACCAGCGACGGCTTGATTAACCCCACGATAAAAGCAATAAAGAGAGCCAGAGATAAAAATGCTATTACGGTATCCATGATTTTCCTTTGTGTGTAATCCCATACAAAACAACCCCATGCTATCAAACATAGGGTCGAGGGTTGTACATTTTTCAGGAATTAACGCCAGCTATCATCTTCCCATACTTCCTGAAGGATGCTATCTAGCGCTTCGCGGTCTGAATCATTATCGAACCCCATCAGCTCGACACCGGTCATGGCTCCCTTTTTAACAGTAACGCGCGTTGACGGGAAAACGCACCGTATCCGCCTCGTCAATTCACATTGGAAAGCATCAATTATCGGCTGGCCTATTTTTTGGTCTTTATCTAACGTGATATTTACCTTCACTTCGCTTTCCTTTGCAAAAGTCTCATCAACAGGTGGCGCGGAAAAAATAACTGAAAAATTATTGTTTTTCATTAGGTTGCCTTTTGCTATTTCCGCAATCAAATTTAAGGCAATTTCTCGGTCTCGTTCCTGACAAGCCCCCTCAGTCGTCAGACGCGCAATCATTTCGACGCGTTCAATCATGACATGCTCTCTTAACTCTCTATCCACACAACCTCCATAACGAGAGATACTGTATAAACATACAGCATCACGTATTATCAAAAGGGGTGAAGAAAAAAGTCACAGCTAAATACACTGTATGTACATGATATGGATGAATATTAGCGGTTACATTTTCGTTGTCAGTTCAGCTAAGGCCGCAACACGATTAAGGATTTCCCTAGCTTTAGCCTGATGCGATGGCGCTACGGAAAATATCTCTCCTTTGGCCGTTCCACGCAGCCATTTGCCATCAAAACAACTTTTACTACCAGCCATCAGGTGCAGGGCTTCGCCCCGGCTGATTGTGATACCTGTTGTCAGATGTATCTCGTCGATAGTTTTCGCTATAGCTGCACTTTGCTCATCCGTTCCGTGGATGAATTTTCGCCGTATTGCTGGCTTTTGCTTCCTCAGTCGGTGGGTCAACTCTCGCCTTTCACGCCGACTCAGAGGTTTTGTTAAATCCAGTATCGGTGGATCGCTTTCGCTTCCCGTACAGTTATTGACAGAACTCCGAGAGGGCGCGGTTGCGCCCTTAACGTCAACGGCCAAATCAACGGCACGTTTCGGAACAATCTTCCATTGCGTCAGACGGGTCAGAATTGGAGTGCCAGCACCGACCTCAGAATCGTAGACGCCACGGATACAAACCGTTTCCTCTCCATACTGGTTAAACTCATCACCCGGTTCGTACAGCGTGCGCACCTGCAGATCGTCACGGCGAACAAAAGGGCCCCCCTGAGCATTAACGTAACCGGCCCAGTCACCAGCATCAGCGGCATCATGGACAGCTGCAAACTCCACACTCAGACCGTGCGCGGTCTCAGTATCAGCGAGGCGACGCAATTCACGGTAAACCGTTACAGGCGCACCGCCGATAAACTGAAACTGACGGATATGCCAGCGAGCTGCCCACGCAGAAACAGCGGGTGCAGTCTCTTTGAGTAACTCACCGCTTTCGTCATCGGTCTCACCATCGAGGGCATAACCGTCAATATTCTTAGAGATGTATTTAGCGACATAGCCGGTCGCACTGCCTTTCTTCGGGTCAATCACTTCGGCGTGAAAACGTGCTTTTTTGGCTTTGTCGCTATTCAGTTCGTGACTATCTTCCTGCCATGCGTAATCACGAATGACGCGGCGAACACGTTCGACATCCTCCGGCAACATAAACATAAGCATGTGCCAGTGAGGGGTCGCGTCGTGATGCGGCTCGGCGACACGGATGCCGAAAATGCGGATATCTTCCCGATGCAGTTTCGCCCTGATACGTGCCCAAAGACGGGTGAGATAACCCTGCGTATCTGACGGGCTGGCACCTTTCCATTTTCCGTTACGGTATCCCGCTTTGGTTGTGGCGTGATATTTAGATGGCGCAGTGAGGGTGTAAAATTCGCCGACATAGCCGAGGTCATTGCAGATATTTTCGAAACCGCGAATACGCGTCATGAGCTCGCAACGGCGGATCGCAGGGTTGGCGACCGAGCCGTCATATTTCTCAATCAGGCTAATCCGGTTGCCTTCTTCATCCTCAAGTTCCAGCCCCTTGAGAAACTCACGCGTCCGTCGCTTTTGTTCGCGCCAGTCTGTTACGCAGTTTTTGCTCGCATAGACATGTTTTTTCTTACTGACATTACCGACAGCAATTTGCAGATGCTCGCGCCACGCAGACGCAACACGACGCAAACGGCCACGCCACCATGTTTCGGTAAACATGCGAATCACCGCAGGAGCAATGTCATTTTTGTCGAACAATTTCTTTGCCACGCGCTCCCAGTGTGGAGGGGTGACATTGAATTGTTGCGAGATAAAACCAGCGTGCATGTATCAGGTATAAAGCGTTTTGAGCTCACCAGACCCGGCATCATCGATATGTGCCAGCTCCGAACGGATGAAGTTAGCAATGTCACCAGCCAGCAGGTCGATGTCGGCGCGTGACATATCCGGGAGTCGGTTAAATCTGGCAATCATATTCACCATTCGTGACGCCAGATATTGCATTAACTGAGTATCAAAATGACCACCGAAAACAGCGGCAGAAACGTCGCTTTTGATGCCGGTACATTTATATTTTTTTGCGACCAGTTCGAGACGCGGCAATGCCTTTTTGCAAAAGCTGATTAAAAAAGCATTGGCTCGTTCACTGCCCTGCGTTTGCTCCAGTACGGTTGCCGTGCGGTTAACCTCAAATCGCACGCACTCTGGCTGATGGGCAAGCGCCTTTCGCGCATGCAGCAAAGCCGCGAACATTCTGTCGCGGCGATGCTGTTGCTCATAGGTGAGATATGGGCTGGCTAATGCAGACCCCGGAGTGTTCCACGGGTAAGCAAACTGAATAGCCAATTCATACCCCCCGATAATGCTTTAATTTAAGCTCTGTGATTTGCTGGCAGGTAACGCAAAAGATCACACCCGATATCGCTACACGTCGAGCCTCAGGAATTGGTGCGTCACACTCTTCGCACAGCAGGCGAGACGGTGCTGCATTACGGCTGCGAGCATTGCTGATGTGGCGTTCGCGGTCTTCCTGCTCACGCTGTTGTGCTAAATCCATTGCGTCGGCCATTAGTGCAGCTCCTGTGATTCGTTCTCAAAGCGGCAGGCTTCCCGGCGCAGCAATTCGGCAGCTTCTGTGCCGTTCATGCCCTCTTTGGTGATGTGCATAGCCAGCGCCTCAAGACGGATTGAAACAGCGAGGGCGCGGTCTTTGCGTTCTTCTTTTCTGGCATCTGTCAGCAATACGGCCAGTGCATCGCTGTCAGTTTTAAAACTAAGGGATTGGGTATTACGCATAAGTAACTCTCCTGCTTTCGGGCAATAAAATGCCCGGCGGGTTTACGCCATTAATTTTTATGTCTGGATTAATTCGGCATTGTTAGCCGTTTGGGAAATAAGCTCACTACTGCGCGAAAATGATTCATCGCGGTAATAAGCGCTTTTTTCTCCTCAGTAGTCAGCTCACTTAATTTGAGCTCATGGCGAGCATTCGGGATTTTTGCCAGATAGAAAATGGCGGACAAAGCACGGCTATTTTCTTCAAACAGCGGATCGCGCTTATCACGCATATCAGCAACAAAGCGCTCAAGTTCTTTACCGCTATCACCCCAGTGTTTCGCTCGCAGCTCTGCAACGTAGTTGAGACCGGCCAGGCGCTCACCGGCCATTAACGGCACAGCTTCGATAGCCATGAATCCACCTTATAGCGGGAAGATATACCAGCCAGTAAATCGACCTGCGAGCGGCTCGGGTGCCAGCGCTTGCCATCTTTCCCCATAATCCAGCCGTGACCGCAGTGCATGGCCGGGCTTTGCTTAATGAGAAGAGAGGCGAATGAAGGTTCATTTTTCAACATAGCCACCTCACATAAGACCGAATGACGCGCCAATACCACTCATGGTATCAACCGCACTTGCCATTGCAGGATTAGCCTGGAGGCGAGCCTGTAGAGCGAGGGCCGAAAGCGAGAGCATACGAATACCGGCATTAACGCTCTCAATCATGGTGCTCTTACGAGCAGGGGTCAGGCGTTCTGTTGAAACTGCGCCGCTTGCCAATTCGCCGAGTTCACTCATGGCGCGCATGACGTAGGACTGCAATTTGTCTTTCGCCAGTTCGTTAACCGGCACACAAGGCAGACAATGGATCTGAGCCAGAAAACCATCGACGAGTGTTGAGTCTTCGGCCAGGTCAGTCAGCAGCCATAACTCTGGCGGAGTGAACTGATGAGGCTGCTCCGGGTTCAACTTGTTACGTAGCGTTTGAACATTCATCCCCGCGCACTCTGACAGCTTCGCCATGTTGTGACGCAGTGCAAAAGCCCGGCACGCTTCGTCAAAGTGGGGATGTTTGGAAACCTGAAAATCAAACATGATTTGCCTTTGGCTAATCGATAGGATGCTTTACGCATTAAGCGAAATATCACATTCACTTAATGCCTGAATGGTAAGCGCGGCCATGTTGATTTCAACCAACCCTTTCTTCTGCTTTCCTTTCGGTTTAATTGGCAATTTACCGTATTCAATCAGGTTTCTAGCGGTTTCTTTGTTGGTGCCAGTACGGCGGCAATACTCATCTAATGGCAAGTATGGCTCTGGGATGATGATTGTAATGTTGGGGCGCATAGTGCAAACTCCGTCAGTTAACCTGTACGGCAATACAGGGTTATATAAGGCAACATTCAAACTACGGAGCCAGAATAATTTGAATTTCGAGAAATATAAATATTACATTCTCGATTTTGGAAGTGTCGATTCTTTATGAGCAAATTCAAAATTGACCTTGATGTAGATAGCACTCCTATCCTAGATAGGGTGATTGAGGCTTACGGCTTTACGCAGAAGTTACAGCTCGCGGAACATCTGGACATGGCAGCAAGCTCTCTCTCCTCGCGCTATAAGCGTGGAATTTTTCCTGCTGATATTGTCGTGAGATGTGCTGCTGAAACAGGTGCAAATTTAGAGTGGCTTGCGACGGGTCGAGGCCCTAAGTTTGACGACGATGAATTAGATATCCTCAAGGTTCCACGCCGAAAGATTGTTGATGGTCAACTCTATGAAGCTGGCGTGCTAATGCTGGACAAAGTGGCATTCTTGCCGGGTAAGCCACTGCCACAGAAACCAATGTGCATCATTGATGGTTTCATGCAGTACATCGTTGACCAGTCTTTCTCCGAAGTTTATGACGATGACTGGTTGGTCGAAGTGGAAGGAAAAACGAGTATTCGCACCCTCACCCGCATCCCAGTTGGTAAGGTACGTATTAGCGGTGTAGGTATGGCATTTGATTGCGCCATAGATGACATCAAAATTATTGGCAGGGTTGTGCTAACTGTAAAATAAGATAGGGACTTCATAATGATTGACTATAAAACAGCATCAAAAGATCAGCTAAAAAAAGAATTCACACGCCTTGCGAAGGTCGTATCTGATTCAACGTTTGGCACAAAAAAAGAATTTTTCCACTTACCCAATATCCTCAATTCAGGTGAGCAACCGCTGGCAGTTGCAAGTGGGGCGATGGACGGAAATACCTGGCTAATAACGCTCACAAACCAGCGAGTTATCTTCCTGGATAAGGGCATGGTTTTTGGCGTGAAACAGGTCGATGTTAACCTTAAAAACATTGTAAGTGTTGGTGGGAAAACTGGGCTGATTCTTGGTGAGATTATGATCTCCACAAGCGGTCAGACATACACCATCAAAAATGTCATGAAGACATCGGTTATTCCTTTCACAAACCTGATCAATTCGACCCGCAACGCTCAGAACGAAGCTCTGCAACAAGTTGAGCAAGCTAAACCACAGGCAGATGATTTTATCTCTCAAATGGAGCGTTTAGCCGCACTCAAAGAAAAAGGAATTCTGAGTGACGAAGAGTTCCAACAGCAAAAACAACGAATTCTAAACGGTTAAGTTATGCCAGTAAGAAAACTAGCTGATGGCCAATGGATTGCAGATTTCTATACTGTAGACCGTACCAATGGCAAAGATGGCAAGCGCATCCGCAAGAAGTTCTCCACCAAAGGCGAAGCGCTTGCTTTCGAAAATTATACACTGCAAAAAATTGATGATTCCCCTTGGCTTGGGGAAGGCAAAGACAGCCGCCGCTTGTCTGATTTAGTGCATCTCTGGTTTGATCGCCATGGCATCACTTTGAATGATGGTGAGAAGCGCAAAAGCTCTATGATTTGGGCTGCGGAGTGTATGGGATCGCCATTGGCTACAGAATTTAATGCTCAACTATTCACTGCGTATCGAGCCAAAAGACTTGAAGGTGAATTTGCCAGGACGAAACGAGTATCCAAAGTTTCCCCTCGAACAATGAATCTTGAACATGCTTATTTTCTCGCTGTATTCAATGAGCTGAAAAGATTGGGTGAATGGAAAGCGCCGAATCCTTTAGAAAACGTAAGACAGTTTAGAATCGATGAAAGTGAAATGTCTTATCTAACGGGTGAACAGTTCAAAACTCTTTTACATGAATGCCGAAACAGCAACGCTAAAGATCTCGAAATTATAGTGAGAATTTGTTTAGCTACCGGTGCAAGATGGAGTGAAGGAGAAAAATTAAAGCATTCACAGATTGCGGCAGGAAAGATAACTTTTATAAAAACAAAAGGAAAACGTAATCGTACAATTCCCATATCGAACGAATTTCTCGAGGAATTACCAAGGAAAAATGGAAGCCTTTTTACTCCATGTTATTACGCATTTAGAAATGCTCTTGAGCGTGCAGGAATTGAGCTTCCAGCAGGACAATTAACTCACGTTTTACGACATACTTTCGCAAGTCACTTTATGATGAATGGTGGTAACATACTTGTGTTACAAAAAAATACTCGGACATTCTGATATAAAGATGACAATGCGATATGCACATTTCTCACCTAGCCATTTACAAGACGCACTAAAATTCAACCCTCTAAATAAAGCTATTTAAAGGTATAAGTAATGACCACTCAGCCAACATGTTATTATTGCAATGAACCAGCAACGACAAGCGAACATATCCCTCCTCGAGGTCTTTTCCCTGATTCAGAGAAATACACATACAACCTTTTAAGCGTACCATCTTGCAATAAACATAATAATAAAAAATCAGATTTAGATAACAGAATGCGCCTTTTTTTAGTAGGGGTAAGCAAGAAGATACATCAAGATAAAGATTTTAAAAATTTGGTGCATAAAGTTATCCGTGGAACATTGAGGGACGTGAAGACATTTAATAACTTTGCTAAAGACTCCAGAATTGTTAGAAAGAAAAATAAAGAACTCACCTTAATCAATCCGAACTTTGAAAACTCTGAAGTTAATATAGTGTATGGAGATCACAAATTTTATCAAGAGTGCATTTTGAAAGGGATTTATCATAAAACATATGGCGATACATGGAGTAAACAACTGTTCATTATACCTATGAGCCTTGTGGGTTTTGATGAAGATTTTGATGTATTAGATTTTGCATTTGGTATACAAGAATTTAAAGATTTAACAGAAAAAAACTTAAACATGCACAGTAAGCACAAGGTATTTCAATACAATACTGAAGAAGTTGGAGAGTTAATTATAATTAGTGTGTGCCTATACATGGAGTACTATTTCTATGGCATTTTTTGTGATGCTACTATGCTACAAAATATCAAGAATAAGTTTACTCCTGATTCCCCCGTTACATCCTTCAATGATGCAGTGTATGTTTATCATGAACCCAAAAATGTCGCAAAAGTGTCGCAGTAAGTCAGATTTATTGACATATACTGCCTATTATTACCAAGATAATGCATTGATAAACATATAAATACTTAATTTTTGGTTGGTTATCATAGTTCTCATAATCGCTTGGTCGCTGGTTCAAGTCCAGCAGGGGCCACCAAATTTTAGCTTTAAAATCATATAATTAAGCCACTCGACAGAGTGGATTTTTTATACTTTGAATCTGGAGTGGCGGTAAAATGGCGATAGAAACCGCTACACACCACAATTGGCTTAGTCTCTCGATCAGCGCAACACTCACCCCAGCATCTGCTTTCGTCGCAATTTGCCTTTTCATCATCCGTTGAGTGGTTAGATTGGCGTCGAAAGTCCAGGACCAGAAAAAATGAAGTTCGCGCTTTATACAAGATCGCTGCTCACGAGTGTGTAAGTCTCCCGATAGTCGTTCCACACACCTCCTTCCAGAAGGATCGCGACAAACCTCTCTTATCTTCACAAACCCTAAAAACTAAAGAAATCCCCCATCGCGCCGATCATCATCCGTGTGTATTATTTCCTGTAGCTTTTACAACAACTAACCTTAACTCAAATACTTAAGCGCCAAAGCGAAAGGCATCATGAGCACACCGATCAAACGGCTAGAAATCATTAAAAATGCCATTGAACTGGAAGATGACGACATCATCCAGAGCCAGCTGACACGGCTGAAAAATGAAGCGTTTGACGATGAGCTACAGGCAATCGTCGTGGCGCTTGAGCAGAAAAACTATACCGCCGCCATTGCGGCCATCACCGCCTGGCTACAGAGCCAGCGCGCCATTACACAATGGCGTGACCCACAGGTGGCGGCCGGCAAACTGGAGCTTAAAGCACTGGAAGAGCGTCTGCGCGATCTGATTGACCGCCGCAATGCGCGGGTACAACAGCTTGATGAGTTCAACGATCTCTATTTCTCCCGCCTCGGGCCGCTGATGCAGCAGATCCTCGCCCTGCGTAAGCAGCTTGCCGAGCTAAACCTGCGTCGTCAGCAGGCAGAGGCACGTCGCCGGGAAGAGGATTACCGTCGCTGCCAGCTCTATATGGCGCAGGCGGTGGAAGTACTGGCAACGCTCACCCAACGCTGGCGCGACCTGCCTGCCGACTCCGTGCAAGCCGCTGAGGCACGCAAGCACCTGCAACAACAAAGCAATCTGATCGCCAACCTGCTGGCCGAAGCGCTGGAGCTGGAAAGCGGGCTCACGCGCGAAGAAGAGCCGGCACGCCAGGCGCGTGACGATGCCAACGAAGAGTACGAGAAATACCGCGAGCAGCACCACGACGCCGAAATTCGTCTGCGTAAAGGAAAGAACCTTTCGGAAGACGATCAGAACGAGCTGAAACGCCTCTGGCGTCAGGCGAGCAAACTGTGCCACCCGGACCTGGTTGCGGACGATCTGAAAGAAGAAGCCAACACGATGATGGTGCAGCTCAACCAGGCGAAACAGCGCGGAGATGTGAAAGCTATCCGCTCACTGGTGGCACGTCTGCAGCAGGGCTTTGAGCCACTGATGGCGAGCGACAGGCTGAACGATCTGGAGCGTATCCGCAAAAAAATGGCGCAGGTTCGCGAGCAAATCGACATCCTGGTGAATGAGCTGGCAGAACTTGAGAAAGAGGAATCCTGGCTGCTGGTTTCATCGCTGAGCAATATGGAAGCCTATTTTGCTCAGCAGGAGAAAGCGCTGTACGACGTCCGCGCCTCGCTCGAACACCAGGTGAACGAAGCGCAGCTGGATTCAGCAGCCTGATTATTTGGCGTGCCAGTATGCGCTGGCACGCACTAATTGCAGGTCGATAGCATCGCTCTCAAACCGACGACTCAGGTTTTTCACAACCTTCCCTTCTCCGGTAAGCCAGATAAAGTAATCTTCCCCGGGCACAGTCAGCGTCGCCAGATGGTCAGACACCGCCTGCTCGCTGTGGCCGACAATCCAGGTGATATTAACGTCGCTCAGATGCGCCAGATAGTCCTTGTAAGATCCGTCGCCGACAGTCACCACCGCATGAATTTCCGGGCGCACAGTCTGTTTTGCCATGCTTTCTAAACGGCGGCGTAGCGCGGGCATGCCGGACTCGTCGCACACATACAGCTGCCAGGCGTAATCTTCCGGTACCACCAGCGAACCGCGCGGCCCCCCGATAGTCAGCCTGTCACCCACGTTTGCCTCTACGGCCCAGTGGCTGGCGATCCCACCATCATGAACGAAGAAATCCAGCACCAGCTCCTGATTCACCTCGTCGTACAGCGGCGTATAGTCGCGCGTCTGCGGACGTACGCCGTCACCCCAGTCAATACCGTCATCGGTGACAACGGGTGGAACAAAGGTTGTGCCTGGGGCCGGGAAAAAGACTTTGACGTGGTCGTCAAAACCGCGAGAGCTAAAGCCTTCCAGCGCTTCTCCACCTAAAACAATACGCTGGAAACCAGGACTTACGCGCTCAACGCGGAGCACATTCAGCTCGCGAAAGCGCAGGTCATTACGAACACGTTGTGGGTAGCGGGTTGATATCATTTGTGTACCTTTTTCGGGTGAATACGATATATCGAAATAGATTTTAAATGATAATGATTGCTATCCAGACAGAATGCAAGAATTTTTAGATTGCATCTAAATATATCTTAGATATAGTTTAGATATATCATTTAAAGAGAAATAACATGCGACACGAACACGAAGGTGGCGGACGCCGACAGCGCTTTTTTGGCCACGGCGAACTGCGTCTGGTGATTCTGGATATCCTGACCCGTAATGCGAGCCACGGTTACGAGTTAATCAAAGAGATTGAGAACATGACTCAGGGGAATTACACCCCGAGTCCTGGCGTGATCTACCCGACCCTGGATTTCTTGCAGGATCAGACATTTATCACCATTACGGAAGAAGAAAACGGCCGCAAGAAAATTGCGATTACCGTCGCCGGGCAGCGCTGGCTGGATGAAAACCACGAACAGCTGGAACACATTCAGGTGCGTATCAAAGCACGCTGCGTCGGCTTTCAGTTGCGTAAAAACCCGCAGATGAAGCGGGCACTGGATAACTTCAAAGCGGTGCTGGACCTGAAGGTCAATCAGGGAGAGCTCAGCGACGCGCAGCTTAAGCAGATCATCGGCGTGATCGACCGTGCGGCGCTGGAGATCTCCCAGCTGGATTAAGCCAGCGCGCGTTCGCTCACGCGGAAGACACGTACCAGCTCTTTCAGGTGCAGAGCCTGCTCGTTCAGTGATGCCGCCGCTGCAACAGACTCCTCCACCAGGGCGGAGTTCTGCTGAGTGGTAGCATCAATCAGGCCAATTGCGCTGTTAATCTGCGAGATACCTTCCGTCTGCTCATGGCTCGCCTGGCGGATCTCACGCAGGATAACGTCCATCTCTTCCACGTTACCGACCATTCCGTTAATCAGGCCACTGGCTTTCTCCACCAGGTTCATCCCGTCCTGCGTCTGGCTGGTCGAGTTCTCAATCAGCTGGCGGATTTCACTGGCAGATGAGGCGCTCTTCTGCGCCAGCTGGCGAACTTCACCCGCCACGACCGCAAAACCACGGCCGTGCTCACCTGCACGCGCTGCTTCTACCGCCGCGTTAAGCGCCAGAATGTTGGTCTGGAAGGCGATGGCATCGATCAGGTCGATAATGTCGGACATTCGGTTCGATGTCTCATTAATCAGGCGCATTTTGCTGGTCACCTGCTTCATCATCTCACCGTTGTTCTTCACCACAGTGGCGGCATCTGCCGAGAGATGCGTCGCTTCCCCGGTATGGGATGCCGTGTTTTTCACCGTCGCGGTGATCTGTTCCATTGAAGCGGCGGTCTGTTCCACAGAACTTGCCTGCTCTTCCGTGCGCGCAGCCAGATCCTGGTTACCCGCAACAATCTGTGCGGCGGCACTTGAGATGTTCTCCGAGCCGGTTTGCACCTGTTGCACAATCTC
The DNA here is from genome assembly GCF_046622475.1 of Enterobacter sp. LM3. Classification (NCBI taxonomy): domain Bacteria; kingdom Pseudomonadati; phylum Pseudomonadota; class Gammaproteobacteria; order Enterobacterales; family Enterobacteriaceae; genus Enterobacter; species Enterobacter sp. LM3. The sequence goes on from NZ_JBJURN010000016.1 coordinate 12,871, forward strand.
CAGAAGGCGAGTTTTCATCTCCATCAGCGCATGCAGCAGAAGGCCCGTTTCATCTTTACCGTGCGACGTCATGCTGCCGGTCAGATCGCCATCGGCAATGGCCTGTGCAAAATTCACGGCCTGGTCCAGCGGACGGGTAATCGCGCGCACAATAAACCAGCCAATCAGGCTGCCAGCCACCACGCTGAAGAGGGTGATAAGGATCAGCAACAGGCGGCTGGTTCTGAAATCACCGTCCACCTGCGTACCTGCGCTTTGCATCTCGTTGTTTTGAATCTCAATCAGCGCCTGCACTTTCGCTTTATAGGCCTGTTGCAGGTTGAGGGTATTGGTCATCATCTCTCTGATGGCCCCTGCACGATCGTTGTTCTGCACCGCCTGCAAAATGCGGTAGCGCGAATCAAGATACTGCTGACGCACCCCACGAATATCCGCCAGAACCTGCTGTGATTTTTCATCGTGCAGTGCGTTGTTCAGTTCGCCCAGGATGACCGTAATGTGCTCGCTGATCTCTTTCAGACGCTGCTGTGACTGCGCGGTGTACGCACCCTGCTCGTCCAGTAACATGAGCTGCTGAGTGCCAATAAATTCCTGGAAGTTGTCAATTAACTGGTTCGCTTTTACCGTAGTCGGATAATCGCTGGTAATGATGGATTGCATCCCGGTGTTTGCCCTGTGCAAACTGAACAGGGATAAACTTGCACTCACCACCATCAGGACAATAAAGAACCCAAACGCCAGAAATAATTTCGTGCCGATTTTTACGTTAGATAAGAACATATTTACTCCATCGATGTGATTATTTCTAAGACGATCTCCGTTATCGGTAACTAACAACCTAACTTTATGACTTTGATCGTTTTTTTTATTTCACAATCATTCTTATTGATAAGTTAAGGCTATTAATTTACGCGCATCGATCGTTATGTGACCATCAGACAGGGTGTTTCTGAAATTGCATCATGGAAAACTGACTTAGGCGGGAATAAATAACTCAGTTAATTTCTTTAGTTATTTAATACTTCATTAACAATAAACATTAAGAATAATTACAACCACACAAAATAATAAAGCCGCTTATTCCGAATGGAACAAGCGGCTTTTCTGGAACATTACTGACTCAATAAAGTACGGTTACCGCATCCTCAAGACGCCCGGCACGGTGCTTCACCATCGCGGAGATCTGCGCGCTTTCCTCCACCAGGTCAGCATTTTTCTGCGTGATACTGTCCAGCTCGGCCACTGCACGGGTTAATTCCGACAACCCGGTTGCCTGCTCGGACGTCGCGTGACTAATCTGCGCGATAAGCTGCGTGACGTTTTTCACCTGCTCAACGATATCGTCCATTGTACGGCCTGCCGCGTACACCTGATCGGAGCCAGACTGGACCTTGTTGGCGCTGGCATCAATCAGCTTACGAATATCGTTGGCCGCACTGGCGCTACGGCTGGCAAGATGGCGAACTTCACCTGCCACCACCGCAAAGCCTTTACCCTGCTCACCAGCCCTTGCCGCCTCAACCGCTGCATTCAGCGCCAGAATGTTGGTCTGGAAAGCAATGTCGTTGATCAGCGAAGTAATCGAACCAATCCGCTGCGTGCTGTCGGCGATATCATCCATCGTTTTCACCACGGTTTGCATCGCATTCCCGCCCTTTGTCGCCGCGCTGCTGGCGGCCATTGAGAGCTTGTCTACTTCGGCGGCAGTTTCAGAGTTACTTTGTACCGAGGCGGCCATCTGGTTCATCGTCGCAACGGTCTGCTGCACGTTAGCGACGGTCTGACGCGTGCGGTCGTTAAGATCTTCGTTGCCCTGCGCCAGCCTGTCGCTGCCATCGCGCACGCTCACCACCTGGCTTGACACATCATTGATTAACCAGCGGCACATCAGCCCTAACTGCCCGACCGCACGCAGGGTGAGCCCCAGCTCATCGCTGCGGTTCAGGTGCTGCACGCTGTTACGCTCTCCCGTCGCCACCTTCAGCGCCTGACGCGCCACGTTTTCTATCGGGCGGACAATTTGCTGTTCGAACAGCAAAGTGCCCAGCAACATCACCACGGCACAAGCCGCGAGCGGTGCCCAGCCTGCAGCATCTGCCACCAGCGTGGCAGCGAGCGCCGCAAAGAGCACCGCCATCACGCTGCGTACCCGCCAGCGCAGCGGCATCGCCGGTAACTTACCGAGCCAGCCTTTACGGATCACCAGCCCTTTATGAATGCGTTTTTTACAGCGCCCCTCATTCAGCGCTTTATACAGCGGCTCTACGGTTGCAATCTCGTCTGCCGTCGCTTTCGTGCGAATCGACATATAACCCGTTACCTGCCCGTGGCGTACCATCGGCACAGCGTTCGCACGCACCCAGTAGTGATCGCCATTTTTACGGCAGTTTTTGACAATCCCACTCCAGGGTTCGCCCTTCTGTAGCGTGTACCACATATCGGCAAAGGCCGCTTTTGGCATATCGGGATGACGCACCAGATTATGCGGCTGCCCGAGCAGTTCCTTGAGTGAATAGCCACTCACCTGCACAAAGGTGTCGTTGGCATGGGTAATGTAGCTGTGGATGTCGGTGGTGGACATTAAGGTGGTGTCATCATCCAGAGGATATTCATTCTGGGTGACATAAGAAGGAGAGGACATTGTGGGCATCCCTTGCAGGTTATTCGAATGTTAATTTTGTGGTTTATTGTTTTTTCGGCGATAACGAATTTATCTTTAGTTGTTAAATATGATGAAGGTCGCAAATTTCAGTTAAACCGCACTTTTTGTACGCTTTCTTAATCTATTGATTTCAAATACTTTCACAGAGAAATTACCTATGAAGCATGACCTGTTTACGCCCACTTAAGAAGCATGCCTTGCACCACCCCAGTGCAATTGACGAAATCTGGCGCAAAACCTTTCTCCCTTCCCTCTGTCGCTTAATCCCGTTTCGGTTACATCGGCATGATTAAATATTGCGTAACATAATTTTAACCTGGCGTTTATCCCGATTTTCGTTAAGTCAGATGAGGTGGCGTAATCCCTGCAATACTTAAACCAGTATCATGTGATACGCGATCCCCGGGAGCACATTTTGAACAGGTTACCTTCCAGCGCCTCGGCTCTTGCCTGTACCGCGCACGCACTGAATCTCATTGAGAAGCGAACGCTTGATCATGAGGAGATGAAACAACTTAACCGAGAGGTCATCGATTACTTTAAAGAGCATGTCAATCCAGGGTTTTTGGAATATCGCAAATCTGTTACCGCCGGCGGGGATTACGGAGCCGTAGAGTGGCAAGCGGGGAGTCTGAATACGCTTGTCGACACCCAGGGACAGGAATTTATCGATTGCCTGGGTGGTTTTGGTATCTTCAACGTGGGGCACCGTAATCCAGTTGTGGTTTCCGCCGTACAGAATCAACTTGCGAAACAACCTCTTCATAGCCAGGAACTGCTCGACCCGCTTCGCGCCATGCTCGCGAAAACGCTGGCGGCGTTAACGCCCGGCAAACTGAAATACAGCTTCTTTAGCAACAGCGGCACGGAATCGGTCGAAGCGGCGATTAAACTCGCCAAAGCGTACCAGTCGCCGCGCGGGAAATTCACCTTTATCGCCACCAGCGGCGCGTTCCACGGTAAATCGTTGGGCGCACTGTCGGCTACCGCCAAATCCGCTTTCCGCAAACCGTTTATGCCGCTGCTGCCGGGCTTCCGCCACGTGCCGTTTGGCGACATCAGCGCCCTGCGTACCATGCTGAGCGAATGCCGTAAGACCGGCGACGACGTAGCGGCGGTGCTGCTGGAGCCAATTCAGGGTGAAGGTGGCGTGATCCTGCCGCCACATGGCTATCTCCCTGCCGTGCGTCAGCTGTGCGATGAGTTTGGCGTACTGCTGATCCTGGATGAAGTACAGACCGGGATGGGACGCACCGGCAAGATGTTTGCCTGCGAGCATGAGAACGTCCAGCCAGACATTCTGTGCCTGGCGAAAGCGCTCGGCGGCGGCGTGATGCCGATTGGCGCAACGATCGCCACCGAAGAGGTGTTCTCGGTGCTGTTTGACAACCCGTTCCTGCACACCACCACCTTCGGCGGTAACCCGCTGGCCTGTGCGGCTGCGCTGGCGACCATCAACGTGCTGCTGGAGCAAAACCTGCCTGCGCAGGCGGAGCAGAAAGGCGACATGCTGCTGGATGGCTTCCGCCAGTTGGGCCGTGAATACCCGGATCTGGTCCAGGACGCACGCGGCAGAGGGATGTTGATGGCGATTGAGTTTGTCGATAACGAAATCGGCTACAGCTTTGCGAGCGAGATGTTCCGCCAGCGGGTGCTGGTCGCCGGTACGCTCAACAACTCAAAAACCATTCGTATTGAGCCACCGCTGACGCTGACGATTGAGCAGTGTGAGCAGGTGCTGAAAGCGGCGCGTAAAGCGCTGGCAGCACTGAGGGTGAGCGTGGAAGAAGCGTAATATTCACTCCCCCTCCATGCGAGGGGGAGTTTCTTAGCGGTGGAACTCCGCCACCGTCATAGTAAACCGCAGAAGGTTTTCTCCCTCATTAGCGTAACCATGCGCCGCCTCTGTTTTCGCAACCGCAGACGCACCAGCGTTAACCTGCGTGATTTTATCATCCACCGTCAGGGTCAACACGCCCTCGTTAACATGCAGCAGCTCAAACGTCCCCGCCGGGTGCCCCGGTGAGGTAAAACACTCGCCGGGATGCATCTCCCACTGCCACAGTTCAATCATGTCCGGGCCCGCGGTTCCTGCCAACAGTCTGGCGCGCCCACCCTGTGCGCCCTGCCACAGAACCGGGATCGCCTCTTCTTCAATAATGTGCACCAGTGGCTCACTGGAGACGTTGACGATATCCGCCACCGAGACGCCAAGCGCAGCGGCAAGTTTGCAAAGAATGGCAATGCTGGGATTCGCCGCCCCTTTTTCGATCTCCACCAGCATGCCTTTGCTGACGCTGGCGCGGCGGGAAAGCTCATCCAGCGAGAGTTTTTTCTCTTTGCGCCAGTTACGAATACGGTTCGCCACAGCCAGGCTTACCTGGGCGATATCTGCACCCGAATCGGTCAATATATTGACTTTACCAGTCATTAGTCACTACCATGATATAAAACAGTCAATACAGGATTATTTATGTCTCTCGTTACGCCGTCAATAGACTCGCGTCTTGCCAGGCTTGTTCCTGGCTTTCGGGCGTTGAGTATTCTGGTTGAAGCTGCGCCGATTACCCACCCAGAGGTTGCCCGCGCGGCGCTGGCGCAGGCCTGCCAGCAAGTGCTCAATGATGATGTGCCCTGGGCTGAAGCGCACCTCTCTGACTGGGATAATGTGTTTAAGGCCTTCGGTGCAAAACCGAAACGCACCCCCTGCTCCGCCGCGGCTTTGCGCAAGCGGGTGCTGAAAGACGGTTCATTGCAGCCGCTCGATCCGGTGGTGGATATCTACAACGCGATCAGCATCCGCTATGCCATTCCGGTTGGTGGAGAAAATCTCGCGGCCTATTCCGGCACACCGTACCTGACCCTGGCTGAGGGTAATGAGCCCTTTGATACCCTGAAAGAAGGCCAGCCAATGGTGGAATACCCTGACGCCGGGGAGGTTATCTGGCGCGACGACATCGGCGTCACCTGCCGACGCTGGAACTGGCGACAAGGGGTACGCACGCGTCTGGACAGCCGGGCGCAATCCATGTGGTTTATTCTCGAAAGCCTGCCGTCAATGCCACTGGCAGTGCTGGAAGAAGCAGGTGCCGAGCTGGTCAACAACCTGCAACGGCTGATGTCAGGGGCAACGGCTCAGGTGCAACTGCTGGAACTGTAAGAGGACAAAACGATGTTTCACGGGTTAAGCGCCTTTCCGCTAACGCCACTGAAGGACGGCAAATGATACTCGCGGATCTGGAGCTGGCCTGAAAATGCCGGGTGGCACTTGCGCTTACCCGGCCTACAAAATCAACATAACCTCGTGCCCGTAGGCCCGGTAAGCGCAGCGCCACCGGGCAAAACGTTACTCCGGCAACAGTCCCACAAAACTGCGTTTTTTGCGCGGCTCCGACATCAACTGCTCAAGCTTATCCACGCACGCCAGATAGTGCGGCGTTTTCTTGTGTGCCAGCACCGCCTCTTCGTCTTTATAGGCTTCGTAGATAAAGAACCGGGTTTTCACGCGCGGGTCCTGCAACACGTCGAAACGCAGGTTTCCCGGCTCCTGGATCGCCCCTTCATGATTGGCGCGAAACACCTCCAGAAACTCGTCCACCCGTTCGGGTTTGATGTTGATCTCCACTAACGTCACATTCATTTTGCTTCTCCCTGTTTTTCTTCCTGCCAGAACTGGAACGCTTCCCGCGCGCTCATGTTCTCGTGAACCACTTTTTTCACCGCTTTTAGCATGGCGAGTGGCGCGCTGGACTGGAAGATATTGCGCCCCATATCCACGCCAGATGCCCCTTGATCAATCGCACGGAAACACATCTCCAGCGCCTCATGCTCCGGTAGTTTTTTGCCTCCGGCGATCACAATCGGCACCGGACAGCTGGCGGTGACTTTTTCAAAGCCCTCGTCCACATAATAGGTTTTGACGAACTGCGCCCCCATTTCGGCGGCGATACGGCTGGCGAGCGAGAAATACCGTGCGTCGCGCGCCATCTCTTTACCCACGCCTGTGACCGCCAGCGTCGGCATACCGTAACGTGCCCCGGCGTCCACCAGCTTGATGATGTTGTTGATCGACTGATGCTCGAACTCACTGCCGATGTACACCTGCGCCGCCACCGCACAGACGTTCAGACGCAGAGCATCTTCCATCGCCACCGCCACGCACTCGTTGGACAGTTCGCCTAAGATCGAGTTACCGCCGGACGCGCGCAGCACCACCGGTTTGTTGGTGGCAGCCGGCACAGTGCTTCGCAGAATGCCACGGGTACACATCAGCACATCGGTTTCGCCAAACAGCGGGGCAATCGAGAGATCAATACGCTCAAGGCCGGTAGTCGGCCCCTGAAAGTAACCGTGGTCAAAGGCCAGCATCACCGTGCGGTTGCTTTTCGGGTTGAAGATGCGCGAAAGTCTGGACTGCATGCCCCAGTCCAGCGAGCCGCAGCCCTTCAGGGTGTACGGCACGTTTTGCTGCGGTGTGCCGATGCCAAAATCTTTGCCGTCTTTGATGTCGTCTAAATCAGCCATTTACTCCCCCGTCAGAAATCGTATTGGTTGATGTTCTCTTTGGTGAACACCACGCGCTCTGGCAGCAGCACAATGCCGTTGCCCTTCGCCTCATACTGGTAGCCCTGCACGCTGTTCGGCTCGACCTTCAGCGTACCGATATCGTTGACCTCCACGCTGTCGCCAACGTTAAGATCGCCTTTTTTCAATAAATGATCGGCGACATTGACCGCAATTTTGCCCTGTTGCACCACATCCCACAGGCCGAAGGCTTTCACCGTGCCGCGCTCTACGTACGGACGCATCACGTTAGGGGTACTGAACCCGACAATCGCCACCCCTTCACGCTTCAGGTTTTCCGCCGCCTGCGCTGCCGCTGGCAGGGCGTTGGCATCCGGGGCGATGATCGCATCCAGATCCGGGTACGCTTTTAAGATCCCTTCGGCAGTTTGCAGGGATTTGGTGGCATCGTTATAGCCAAACTGGGTGGTGACAATTTGCCACTGGGGATGCTCTTTCTCGATTTTGGCTTTCGCCTCTTTTACCCACTGGTTCTGGTCGGTGACGGTGGGGCTTGAGTAGAAGAACGCGACTTTGGCATTCGGTTTGGTGACCTGTTTTCCAGCCATATCAACCAACAGGCCGCCGAGCTGTTCCGGGGTGCCCTGGTTGATGTAAATACTGCGGCACTCCGGTTTGGTGTCGGAGTCCCAGGTCAGTACCTTCACACCACGCTGCATCGCGCGTTTGAGCGCCGGGCAGAGGCCATCCGGCGACACGGCGGAGACGATAATGGCGTTATAGCCCTGGTTGACGAAGTTGTTGATAAGCTGCACCTGGCCGGAGACGCTTGGCTCAGTCGGGCCATCATAGGTGACGTCTGCGCCCAACGTTTTACCCGCCTCTTTCGCGCCGTTGCCCCCGCTGGTGAAGAAGCCCACGCCCACCAGCTTCGGGATAAAGGCAATGCGGTCTGCCGCCTGTGCCGACGCGAAGCTGAGCGCCATCGCCAGGACTATCAGTTTTGTTTTCATCTTACGCTCCGGGTAGTTTTGAGGAAGAAATTGCGCACCCATTCACGGTGCAGACTCAGCGAACGTCCCATCACCACCACAACCAACAGCGCCCCTGACAGCGCGCTCGACACCTGGTTGGGGATGCCGACCATCTGTAAACCCTGTTGCAGGTACCCCACCAGCAGCGCCGCCAGTGCAGTTCCCATAACCGAACCTGAACCGCCGTAGATATTCGCCCCGCCGAGCACGGCGGCAGTGAGTGCAGGCATGAGTAAATCGCGCCCCAAATCCGAACGCGCCGAACCGAAATAAGAGACCATCACCAGCGCAGCTATCGCTGAAGCCACACCCACCAGGCCATACAGCACATAAGGCATACCGTTCACCGACAGCGCCGCATAGCGAGCTGCACGCGGGTTTTGTCCAATCAAAAACAGGTGGCGGCCAAAGCGCCCGCGGTGGGTTATCAGCCAGAAGAAGACGGTAATGACCGCAAACAGCACCAGCGGGACTGGCAGACCAAAAACGGTGAGGTTGGCGAAGGCGGTAAAGCTGTCCGGGAAGCCACCAATGCCCTCATAGCCTGTCGCCCCTGCCATGCCGGAGAGCAGCAGCGCTCCACCGCCGTAGAGGTAGAGCGTGCCAAGGGTGATAACCAGAGGGCTGACGCCGGTGTAATGAATAAGCGCCGCGTTAACCAGCCCGCACAGCAGGCCCAGCAGCAACGTCAGCGGAATCGCCACCGCCATCGGCCAGCCCGCCTGCATCATCACCCCCAGCGCAATGGCACACAGGCCAATGGTTGAGCCGAGGGATATGTCTATCCCACCGCTGATGATCACAAGCGTAAGCGGCAGCGCCACAATGCCGATGCAGATAAAATCACTGGTACTGAACAGCAGCATGTTGATGTCGAGCATGCGCGGGTTAATGGCTCCAAAAAGCAGGATCTCCAGCACCAGTAACACCAGCAGCGCGCTTTCCCAGTTAAGCTTCATTTACGCCACCTCTTTTTTGCGTTTGGGAAACGGGGTGACGTGCTTTCCCCCTTTGTTACCCGGCTGGAAGCGGCCGTATTTCAGCGCCCGTTGATGCCGTGCCAGGGCCTGACGCAGGCGTCCGTCGAGCACCAGCACGCCCAGTAACACCAGCCCGGCGATAAAGTCATTCCACCAGGCCGGGAGTTTAAACAGCACCAGCACGGTATCGATTTGGGTCAGGAAAAACGCCCCGAGGAACGCGCCGACGAGCGTGCCGGTGCCGCCCAGCAGCGAGATCCCCCCCAGCACGCAGGCGGCAATGGCTTTCATCTCCAGCCCGCTGCCGGTCTGGTTGGGCACAAAGCCAATCTGCGAGGCAAAGACAATCCCGGCGCAGGCCGCCAGCATGCCGTTTAGCGTAAATGCGATCATCCGCGTACGGTTCACCGCCACGCCGAGCTGTCGCGCGGCAGTGAGGTTATCCCCGACGGCGTAGAAATCCCGCCCGAACGCGGTTCGCGACAGCATCCACACGCCGACGGCGGTTAAAAACAACACCACCATACCGAGTGGCGAAATACCGGCGACGGCAGGAACGGAGAGAGATTTCAGCCCCGACGGTAACCCTTCAATCCACTTCCCGCCTGTCCAGAGCAGCATCACCCCGCGGTACAGCCCCAGCGTACCGAGCGTGGCGACAATCGCCGGAATGCGCAGCCCCACCACCAGAAAACCGTTGAATGCCCCCGCCAGCGCGCCAACAGATAACGCAAAGAGCATTGCCACCGGCAAGCTGTAACCACTGTTGAGTGCCACACCGACGGCAATGGCAGACAGCCCAACGGTGGAACCAACGGAAACATCAATATTGCGGGTCAGCATCACCAGCGCGGCACCGAGCGCCAGCAGGATCAGGATTTGCGAGCTGGCGAAGATCATCCCCAGCGTTTGCAGGCTGAAATAAGCCGGGTTCAGCGCCACCAGCACGGCGAACAGCGCGAGGATCGCCAGAAAGGCGCTCAGCTCGCGGTTTTTCAGCAAGGTCTTCATGATTGCCCTCCGAACGCCAGCGCCATCATCCGATCAAGGCTGACGGCGTGGCGCGGCAGTTCGCCGCTGAGTACGCCCTGATGCATCACTAATACACGGTCTGCCAGGCCAGGAAACTCATCAAGATCGCTTGAGATCATCAGTACCGCTACGTTTTGCGCCGCCACGCTTTTGATCAGTTGATAGATATCAGCGCGCGCCGACACATCCACGCCGCGCGTCGGTTCATCGACGATCAACAGCAGCGGATTGGCCTCCAGACAGCGCGCCAGCAGCACCTTTTGCTGGTTACCGCCGGAGAGCGTGCGCACGGTTTGATCCGCATGGTTGAGCTTGATCCCCAGTGCCCGGTGATAGCGCTCCACCACCGCAGACTCCCGTTTGCGCTGCTGCCAGATGGACGGTTCATTCAGCGCCACGGTGTTCCAGCGGATAGGCGCGTCCAGGAACAAGCCAGAAACCTGCCTGTCTTCCGGCAGGTAGACCAGTCCTTTATCCAGCCGTAAAAAAACGGGAGCATGGGTGATCTCCTGATTCTCCAGCCAGACCCGTCCACCGCGCACCGGGCGCAGACCGTAGAGGGTTTCAGCAAACTCGGTGCGCCCGGATCCCACCAGCCCGGCAAGGCCAACGATCTCCCCGGCATAGATTTCCAGATTAATATCGATAAACCCTTCCCCGGTCAGATCTTCCACGCGCAGCACCGGAAAATCCTGCGGCTGGGTGCGGCGGTTGCCCGGCAGCGACAGCCACAGTTTTTGCGCGTCGCTTAACCCCTTTTCCCGGCTCACCGGCGTCATGGCGGCAATCAGGGCGCTATCGTCAAACTGCGCGGTTTCACCACTGAGCACCACAGCTCCGTCGCGCATCACTGAGACGTGGCTCGAAAGCGTGCGGATCTCCGGCAACTTATGCGAGATAAAGACAATGCCGACGCCAAGTTCCTGCAGGGCGCGGATCTGGCGAAACAGTCTTTCGGTTTCGCCTGGCGTGAGCGACGCCGTGGGTTCGTCAAGGATCAGGATCTTCGCATTGCGCATCAACCCACGCAGGATCTCCACCATCTGTTGATCCGCCACTTCCAGGGTGCTGGCGGTGGCATCAAGACCGATCTGGCACTGTAACTGCTGGAGTTTCTCCGCCAGCCGTTTATCCACCCCGTTTTCACGCGGCAGGCGGAAAAGAATGTTTTCCCGCACTGTCAGGTTGGGAAACAACAGCGGCTCCTGCGGTACCAGGTAAATGCCCAGCTTGTGTGCCTGCCCCGGGCTGAGGCGCGCAAATGACTGGCCTTCGACCGAAAGTTCACCGTTGTCCGCGGTCTCTACGCCGGCGATTATCTTCATCAACGTCGATTTTCCCGCACCGTTACCGCCCATCAGCGCATGCACCTGACCCGCACGCAGCGTGAAATCAATGCCTTTTAAGACCGGCACGCCAGAGAACTGCTTGCAGATATCACGTGCTTCGAGAAGTGGCGTCATCATCGCTCCGCTATTGAACAAATGATTTTTAGATTTAATATTGTTCAAAAGCGTAGACGGTGAACTATATTTACAACCGTGCAGGGATCACAGTTTTATCGATTAAGATTCAGATAAACCTGGAACAATCTAAAAGATCCGTTTTGTCGCGTGGCTCACACTTTCCCCCCGCGCCATCACGAACATATGATCTAAATTTTTATAAGAGTTCACATATGAGCGATAAACGCACTGCGGAAGACGGTCGGTTTGCCGGGCTGGCACTGGCAGAAGAGGAGCTGGTTGCCCGCGTGGCGTGGTGTTACTACCACGATGGGCTGACCCAGAACGACATTGGCGAGCGGCTCGGCCTGCCGCGTCTGAAGATCTCCCGCCTGCTGGAGAAAGGACGCCAGTCCGGGGTGATCCGCGTGCAGATCAACTCCCGCTACGAGGGTTGTCTGGCGCTGGAAACTGAGCTTCAACAACGCTTTGGCCTGAAGCTGGTGCGCGTGATGCCCGCGCTGAACACCCCGCCGATGAACGTGCGGTTAGGCATTGGTGCGGCACAGTCGCTGATGGGCGTACTGGAACCCGGTCAGCTCCTGGCCGTGGGATTTGGTGAAACCACCATGAGCAGCCTGCAGCACTTAAGCGGCTTTATTAGCTCACAGCAGATCCGCCTTGTGACGCTTTCCGGCGGCGTGGGGCCGTATATGACCGGTATTGGTCAACTGGATGCGGCCTGTAGCGTCAGCATGATCCCCGCCCCGCTGCGCGTCTCATCCGCTTCTGTTGCCGGGATCTTAAAACAAGAAACCAGCGTACGGGATGTGATCCTCGCAGCAACCGCCGCCGATGTCGCGGTGGTGGGAATTGGTTCTGTAAACCAGCGCCGGGATGCCACCATTTTACGCTCTGGCTATATCAGTGAAGGTGAGCAGCTGATGTACGCCCGCAAAGGGGCCGTGGGTGACATCCTCGGTTACTTCCTCAATGCCGAAGGGGAATGCGTTGAGGAGCTGGAGATCCACCGTGAATTACTCGGCGTCACGCTCGATGAACTGGCACAGTTGCCCATCATCGTTGGCGTGGCCGGAGGGGAAGAGAAAGCCGATGCGATTTATGCCGCACTGAAAGGTCGCCGTATCAATGGCCTGGTGACGGAAGAGACGACAGCCCGCGCGGTGCTGGCTCTGGCAAACTAAGAGTCTGTTCAGACTGCGCTAACAACGAGGCATGCTCATGAGTTACCTTTTAGCGTTAGATGCAGGGACAGGCAGCGTTCGCGCCGTCATTTTCGATTTGCAGGGCAACCAGATAGCCGTCGGCCAGGCCGAGTGGAAACACCTGAGCGTAGAGAATGTACCGGGGTCGATGGAGTTTGACCTCGACACCAACTGGCGGCTGGCTTGCCAGTGCATCCATCAGGCGCTGGAGCGTGCGCACCTGAGCGCGGCGGATATTCAGTCAGTCGCCTGCTGTTCAATGCGCGAAGGGATAGTGCTGTATGACCGCAACGGCGAGGCCATCTGGGCCTGCGCCAATGTTGACGCCCGCGCCAGCCGCGAGGTGGCTGAACTCAAAGAGATCCACGATTACCACTTTGAATCCGAGGTATATGACGTCTCCGGCCAGACCCTGGCGCTGAGCGCCATGCCGCGCCTGCTGTGGCTTGCGCACCATCGCCCGGATATCTACCGTAAAGCCGCTACCCTTACCATGATCAGCGACTGGCTGGCGGCGAAACTCTCCGGCGAGCTGGCGGTGGACCCGTCGAATGCGGGTACCACCGGCATGTTAGATCTCTTTTCCCGCGACTGGCGTCCGGCCCTGCTGGACATGGCCGGGTTACGCGCCGATATTCTCTCCCCGGTGAAAGAGACGGGCACATTGCTTGGAGCCATTACCAAAGCGGCCGCGCAGCAGAGCGGCCTTCGCGAAGGGACGCCGGTGGTCATGGGCGGTGGCGACGTGCAGCTCGGGTGTCTGGGGCTGGGCATCGTTCGCCCCGGACAAACGGCAGTGCTGGGCGGTACCTTCTGGCAGCAGGTGGTGAATTTACCGCAGGTGCGTACCGATCCCGATATGAATATCCGGGTTAACCCCCACGTGATCCCCGGCATGGCACAAGCCGAATCCATCAGTTTCTTCACCGGATTAACAATGCGCTGGTTCCGCGACGCCTTCTGCGCGGAGGAAAAGCTGATTGCCGGGCGGATGGGCATGGACACCTATTCCCTGCTGGAAGAGATGGCCAGCCGCGTTCCGGCAGGCTCTTACGGGGTGATGCCCATCTTCTCCGACGCCATGCATTTCAGGCAGTGGTACCACGCCGCACCATCGTTTATTAACCTCTCCATCGACCCAGAAAAGTGCAACAAAGCCACGCTGTTCCGCGCACTGGAGGAAAACGCCGCGATTGTCTCCGCCTGTAACCTGGCACAGATTTCCCGCTTCTCCGGCGTGACGTTTGAAAGCCTGGTCTTTGCCGGTGGCGGAGCCAAAGGCGCATTGTGGAGCCAGATTTTAAGCGATGTCACCGGGCTGCCGGTGCGCGTACCTGAAGTCAAAGAAGCGACGGCGCTGGGCTGCGCGATTGCCGCAGGTACCGGGGCAGGATTGTTTGCAGATATGGCGTCGACAGGCGAGCGGCTGGTGAAATGGAGCCGCGAATTTACGCCAAACCCGGCACACCGCGAGTTGTATGACGGCATGATGCAGAAATGGCAGGCGGTGTACGCCGACCAGCTTGGGCTGGTGGACAGCGGGCTGACCACGTCGATGTGGCAGGCACCGGGGCTGGTGCGCACTGAACGTTCTGTGGTTCCGTAAAAAAACACCGGGTGGCGCTGTGCTTATCTGACTTACGATTTCGTCGCCCCGGTGAGCAGAGCTTTTATTAGCATGTTCATCTCCAGCCTTCGGGAGGAGGTACAGCCTCTATCTTACTTTCCGGTGTTAACTGGTATTCAAAATTACCTTCAGAAAGGGAGAATCGTGGATAGCGATCGGGATATTCATCGACGACTAATAGGTAATTTTTAACAATACAATTTTTGTCATTTTGGATTTCTGAGAAACACCTCAAGTCTTCATGTGGGCTTATCTTATTATTAGTAAATCCATCACCAATATCTGTTATATAATAACGATGCCAAACGTCAGGAAATAGTGGATATTTAGCCCTGATATCTTCTCTATTTAAAATGAACCAGGAAATTTTTTCCATATCAGTCCAGGGCATATGGGTGACCACTAGTTCAACGTCTCCATATCCATCTGAAGAAGCATGTAATACTTTAACTGGCCTTAACGTCCAAAGGTTATAAAATGCGCCTGCCAGAAACAAAGTTAATAACAATAATGGGAATTTCTTTTTCATTGATACATCTCAACTCTTGAGACCGATTGAAAATTAGTAAAAAATGGCTTAAATGCGAAATTCCTGTGTCGCTGCAAGAAAAACCATATCCGGAAAAATCGGAATTGACTGTAAAGCTCACTTTTAATATCGGTGACATCCAGTCCAAAGTGGTCCTGAGCCAGGAAATGAACCGTTGCGCTCCAGCCAATAGCGTACTGTTGAAAATTTAATAGTGTTATCTTTTGAGCTGCAATATCATGCACACTAATTCCCAGGCCATTTACTCTGTCCATTTTTTATTGTATTTAGGAAGAGTTGATTTTAGTAATTTTCTCTTTATATTACCTAAGAATTCTGGAACAGATGTTTTTCGATTATTTAAACTTAGTTCTGTCTGAATGCTGTCTTTAATTATTAAAAGTGGATTGCCTATGAAATAACCATTTATCCTGTCATGAAAAGCAGAATTCAACCGTTGGCTGTAAAATCCACTCCCATTTCCATATCTGAAATGATCAATCAATTCTCCGATTAACGTTTTGTACTCTCCCTGAAATGAAAAAATCTGAGAAAGCTCTTTCATTTCAGTAAACAATATATCAACACATTCCTCATGCGATATTTTTGTACCGGCAGAAGAGGAACCAAAAAAATCATCCAGATGGTGCTTATCGGGAAAATCGTAACGCACCAGTCGATAAGGGTCCACTTTTTCGGATACATCCCCAAGACCAAGCGACAGCAATTCCTGCTCCCCCATGTCACCACACTGCATATCATCAGCATCGGTATCATAGAAACGCGTGACCGTTTCAAAAAGCGTGTAGGGAAGAAACATTGATGGGCTGAAAGAATTAATCACGTCTTATTTACCTTATTAATAATCAGTAAGTTATGTCATTTCAGCATCAGACGTTAGATTAAAAACCTCACAAAGAACAGGTGTTTCATCACACTCTTCCGATTCTGGTTCGGCGAAGAAATCAGACGAATGCAGAATAGTGTCTGCCCCGCTTTACTGCCGGGCAGACGGTCAACGAAACAGCCAGCGTTCCAGACATTCGTTGGACCTTTGGCTCAGATCGGCGAAATAATTTTCATAATTGCTTTTCAGAACATTGCCGTCAGTCCCCTGGACATATTCTCCTCCGAAATCATGAGTATCAAACGTCAGGGCATCATTCTCACCATGTATAATGCTCATTGGCAGGCTTTTATCTACGCAGCGGTTGTCGCTCCTGGCATCTCTGAAACAATAATAATCATCGACCCAACGACCATTACTATTTTTACCGCCACCAACGGCTTCTATAATGATAATTTCGTAAAAATCGGATATTGAAATATTATAATGATCTTGTGATTTTTTGTTATCGTTAAACCAGCTAATTTTATCCCGATCGGTTAAGGGCAAGTGGTCAACTGCAATACATAGTCGCCTGTCCATACATTCTCAGAAAAAATAACATTTACTTTTCGCAAGGTATAGACATTATAAATTACAAATAGTAAAAACAATACTGCCAACGGTTTTTTAATAAAAAATAGCTCTCATCAATATTTATCCATTCTCACAACTGTACCAAAATTGGTGGAAAATGGTTTAAAAGAAAAAGCCCTATGCCTTTGCAAGAAAGGCCATATACGAAAAAATCGGAATTCATTGTAAAACTTGTTACTGATATCTATGACATCCAGACCAAAATGATCTTGAGCTTCGAAATGTAGCGTTGTACTCCACCCATGAGCATATCTTTGAATATTAAAAAATCTTATCTTTTGCACTGAAATATCGTGAACAGTAATTCCAAGACCATTAATCTTATCTTCTGGTAAATTAAATTTAACCAAATACGACACTAGTAGACCGACTTTCAATTCCTGAAGAATAAAGGGTAAATAAGCATCTTTTGATTTATTATGAAATTTCTTTTGAAGGATATTACGTATGATAGCAACTGGGTTCTTCGAGCTAGCTTTATTTAATCTCAAATGAAAGGCCGAATTCAATTTCTGGCTGACAAATACCCGACCATTTCCATATCGAAAATGTTCAATCATCTCCCCAATCAGCGCTTTATAATCGCCATAAAGCGAAAACATCGATGAGAGTTCTTTCATTTCAGTGAATAAAATATCAACGCATTTTTCGTGAGTTATTTTTGTATCAGAGGCTGTATCGCTAAATATGCCGTCCAGATTATGTGTTTGAGAGAAGTCATAACGAACAAGCTGGTAAGGATCTACCTTTGCAGATACATCCCTGAACCCAAGCGCCAGCTCATGCTCCTCCATGTCGCCACTCTGCATGTCATCAGCACGATAATCATCAAACCTCGCCACCGTTTCGAAGAGCGTGCAAGGGAGAAACATTGATGAGTTTAATGAATTAACTATTTTTTAGTATATTTTTAATAATCAATAATTTATAAGAGATGAATGTACAACACCAGAACAAAAACCCTGTATAACAGGCCTTATTTCACATTCCCCATTGCATCTCGCAGGGATCAGATCTTTGAATCCCATCACAATCACCGCATTCCCCTTTTCCCTTTTACTCCATGCTGGCTAAATTAGTAACTCATCCGACCACATAACAATAATTTTACACTGGAAGAGACTATGAGCTGCTACCCGTCGTTATTCGCCCCTCTCGATCTGGGGTTTACCACGCTCAAAAACCGCGTGTTGATGGGCTCGATGCATACCGGGCTGGAAGAGCACCCGGATGGAGCCGAACGTCTGGCCGCCTTCTACGCCGAGCGTGCGCGACACGGGGTGGCGCTGATCGTCACCGGCGGCGTAGCCCCAGCCCCTTCAGGGGTGGGGATGGAAGGTGGCGCAGTGCTGAACGATGCCAGCCAGCTGCCGCATCACCGTATTGTGACCGATGCGGTTCACAAAGAAGGTGGCAAAATTGCCCTGCAAATCCTGCATACCGGGCGCTATAGCTATCAACCGAATCTGGTTGCGCCATCGGCCATTCAGGCTCCCATTAACCGTTTCACGCCGCACGCACTCAGCCATGACGAGATCCTGGCGTTGATTGACGATTTCGCCCGCTGTGCGGCGCTGGCGCGTGAAGCGGGCTACGATGGCGTCGAAGTAATGGGCTCCGAAGGGTATCTGATAAACGAATTCCTCGCCGCCCGCACCAACCAGCGCGACGACGAATGGGGGGGCAACTATGCCCATCGCATGCGCTTTGCCGTGGAAGTGGTGCGCGCCGTGCGCGAACGCACCGGTGCCGATTTTATTATCGTCTTCCGTCTGTCGATGCTCGACCTGGTAGAAGGCGGTGGCACGTTCGACGAAACCGTGCAGCTGGCAAAAGCGATTGAATCCGCAGGCGCAACCATTATTAACACCGGGATCGGCTGGCACGAAGCGCGTATTCCGACTATTGCCACGCCAGTACCGCGTGCGGCGTTTAGCTGGGTGACGCGCAAGCTGAAGGGCAGCGTGTCGATCCCGCTGGTGACCACCAACCGCATTAACGATCCTCAGGTGGCAGACGATGTCATTTCCAGAGGCGACGCCGATATGGTGTCGATGGCACGCCCGTTCCTTGCGGATGCCGAACTGCTGTCTAAAGCGCAAAGTGGCCGTGCGGATGAGATCAACACCTGCATCGGCTGTAACCAGGCCTGTCTGGATCAGATCTTCGTCGGTAAAGTCACCTCCTGCCTGGTGAACCCGCGTGCCTGCCACGAAACCAAAATGCCGGTCGTTCTGGCGGTCAATAAAAAACGTCTGGCGGTGGTCGGTGCAGGCCCGGCAGGTCTGGCGTTTGCGGTGAATGCAGCCTCACGCGGGCACAGCGTGACGCTGTTTGACGCCGCAGGCGAGATTGGCGGGCAGTTTAATATTGCCAAACAGATCCCCGGCAAGGAGGAGTTCCATGAAACCCTGCGCTATTACCGTCGGATGATCGACCTGACGGGCGTCGTGCTGCGGTTAAACCAGTTTGCCACCCCAACCGATCTGATCGATTTCGATGAGGTGATCTTAGCCAGCGGGATCGCCCCGCGAACGCCGGCGATCGAGGGTATCGATCATCCGAAGGTGCTGAGCTATCTGGACGTCTTGCGCGACAAAATGCCGGTCGGCAAGAAAGTGGCAATCATCGGCTGCGGTGGGATCGGTTTTGATACTGCCATGTACTTAAGCCAGCCCGGTGAAGCCACCAGCCAGAACATTGCCGGGTTTTGCGTGGAATGGGGGATCGATACCAGCCTGACCTCGTCCGGCGGCCTGCGTCCGGAAGGACCACAGCTGCCAAAAAGCCCGCGTCAGATTGTGATGCTACAGCGTAAAAGCAGTAAACCGGGTGAAGGGCTGGGTAAAACCACCGGCTGGATCCACCGTGCAACCCTACTCGCGCGCGGCGTGAAGATGATCCCGGCGGTGAGTTATCAGAAGATCGATGACGACGGACTACATGTTTTGATCGGCGGAGAGTCTCAGCTGTTGCGCGTGGATCATGTGATTTTATGTGCCGGACAGGAGCCGAAGCGAGATCTGGCCGATCCGCTGCGTGAAGCGGGCAAACCGGTACATTTGATTGGTGGGTGCGATGTGGCAATGGAGCTGGATGCACGCCGTGCGATTGCGCAGGGCACCCAGCTCGCGCTGACCATTTAGCGACGACGACCCAGCTTCACGGACTTCAGCACCACGAACTTGTTATTGGTGGCAATCGTGGTGCAGTTTCCGAAAATCTTCTTCAGCTTGTGGAAATAGTCCAGGTGGCGGTTTGCCACGATGTACAGCTCGCCGTTAATTTTCAGGCAGCGACGCGCATGGTGGAACATTTCCCAGGCGACGTTATCCGTCAGCGCGTGCTTCTGGTGGAACGGAGGGTTACACAGTACGGCATTGAAGCGGAAAGGCTCCACGCCAGAAAGTGCGTTGTTAATCATAAACTCGCAGCGATCCAGCGCCTCTGGCATGTTGGTTTCCACGTTCAGACGGCTGGAGGCAACCGCCATCGGTGACTCATCGCTAAAGACAACGCTGGCTTCAGGGTTCTTCGCCAGCAGCGTCAGGCCAATCACACCATTACCGCAGCCCAGGTCGACAATCTCACCTTCCAGATTTTCCGGCAGATGTTCAATAAAGAAACGCGCCCCGATATCCAGACCGGTGCGGGAGAAAACGTTCGCGTGGTTGTGGATGGTCCAGTCTGTACCTTCCAGCTTCCAGCTCAGGGTCTCTGGCGCGTCAGCCAGTTCCGGTGAACTGAAAGTACAGTTGATCAGGCGAGCTTTTTTCCACGCCAGCGTCGTGGTGGTTGGGCCAAGCACCTTCTCGAACAATTCCAGCGTTGAGGTGTGGATATCGCGCGCCTTCGCGCCCGCAATAATACGCGTTTGCGGGGTGACGACTTTGCGCAACGCACGCAGCTGTTGCTCCAGCAATGCCATCGTTTTAGGGACTTTAATCAGTACCACGCCCGGTGCCTGCGGGTATTCCGCGGTGCTGTCGAGAAACTTAACGCTGGATTCTTCGATGTCGTTGTGGCGCAGATTTTCACGCGTCGCCAGCTCGCTTAAGTAAGAGTCGCCGATACTGTAGGGTGTATGTTCGGCCAGAGCACAGCCCAGCGCGCCGAACGCGTCATTCAGGATCAAAACCGGGCCGCTGATCTCAGTGTCATCCAACTGCTGCAGCAGATATTCATCCGCCGCTTCCCACGCCATAAGCGGGTTGACGTCGTCCGTTTCCGGGAAACGTTTAAGGTTGAGTGAACGGAAACCGTTGTCTAAGTGGCTCATCGGCCCTCCTGAATGGTAAAATTTCGGCGTTATCCCTGAAAAGGGTGCGTGAGTATACCCGTTTTCAAATTATTTTGGGGTTTTGATGAACCAGCTGACTTATCTCCAGGGCTACCCGGAGAACTTACTTTCCCAGGTTCGCAGCTTAATTGCCGAGCAAAAGCTGGGCGCTGTGCTGGAAAAACGCTATCCGGGCACGCACGATTTCGCGACCGATAAGGCGCTCTGGCAGTATACGCAGGATTTGAAAAACCAGTATCTGAAGAGTGCACCGCCTATCAACAAGGTCATGTACGACAACAAGATCCACGTACTGAAAAATGCCCTCGGCCTGCACACGGCGATTTCCCGCGTACAGGGCGGCAAGCTAAAAGCGAAAGCGGAGATCCGCGTCGCAACCGTGTTTCGCAATGCACCGGAAGCCTTCCTGCGGATGATCGTGGTTCACGAGCTGGCGCATCTGAAAGAGAAAGAGCACGACAAAGCGTTCTACTCCCTGTGCTGCCACATGGAGCCGCAATACCACCAGCTGGAGTTTGATACCCGTCTGTGGCTTACGCATTTATCGTTAAAGAGTAATGCGCAGTAACGCACGCGAATTGTCATGATGGCGTGCTACAGTGGCTGAAGGTTCCCAGCTACGGAGTACGTAAACGTTTATGATACGTTTCGCAGTCATCGGTACGAACTGGATCACTCGTCAGTTCGTCGACGCCGCCCACGAAACCGGCAAATATAAACTCACCGCAGTCTATTCCCGCAGCCTTGAGCAGGCGCAGAGTTTTGCAAACGACTATCTGGTCGAACATCTGTTTACCTCGCTCGATGCGATGGCGCAAAGTGATGCCATTGACGCGGTCTATATTGCCAGCCCAAACTCCCTGCACTTCCCGCAAACGAAGCTGTTCCTGAGCCATAAAAAACATGTGATTTGCGAGAAGCCGTTGGCCTCAAATATTCAGGAAGTGGAAGCCGCCATTCAACTTGCCCGCGAAAACCAGGTGGTGTTGTTCGAAGCATTCAAAACCGCCAGCCTGCCGAACTTCCTGCTGTTGCAGCAATCCTTACCGAAGGTTGGCAAAGTGCGCAAAGCCTTTATCAACTACTGTCAGTACTCTTCGCGTTACCAGCGTTATCTGAACGGTGAGAACCCGAACACCTTTAACCCGGCCTTCTCCAACGGCTCAATTATGGATATTGGTTTCTACTGCCTGGCCTCCGCCGTAGCGCTGTGGGGCGAACCTCATGGCGTAACGGCAACGGCCAGTCTGCTGGAGAGCGGCGTGGATGCACACGGGGTAGTGGTACTGGATTACGGTGATTTCAGCGTGACGCTGCAGCACTCCAAAGTGAGTGATTCCGTCCTGCCAAGCGAAATTCAGGGTGAAGCGGGATCGCTGGTGATTGAGAAGATTTCCGAGTGCCAGAAGCTGAGCTTCGTGCCACGTGGCGGTAAAGCGCAGGAGCTGACGCAACCTCAGCATATTAACACTATGCTCTATGAGGCAGAGGCCTTTGCCCGTCTGGTAGAAAGCAACGAAGTCAATCACCCTGGCCTGGCGGTAAGCCGCACCACGGCGAAGCTGCAAACGGAGATCCGCCGTCAGACGGGGGTGGTATTCCCTGCAGACAGCGTGGACGCTATCGCGTAAAGCTGTGTAATGAAATGCGCAGACCATTGACGAAACCGATGCTCTGACATATTTTGTTACCCGCAAAGGGGAGTAACTTCCTTGCCGGTGGATCGTCATTACGATGCGTGCAAAACCGCATCCGGTCGCCGGGCAGTTGAAAACCTGTTTTTTCAGCTGTAAGTGAGACCTTGCCGGAAGGCGAGGTCTATGCATAAAAAGCTAACGGCTATCGTCTTCTGACCATAGCCGTTTTTGTTTTTTTATGTGTAAGGAAAAAAGTATGCATTCTGTCGGCACTCCAATGTTATGGGGCGGATTCGCGGTCGTCGTGCTTGTCATGCTGGCGATCGACCTCTTTTTGCAGGGACGTCGCGGCGCACAGGGCATGACCATGAAACAGGCTGCCGCCTGGTCGCTGGTGTGGGTCACCCTCTCCCTGCTCTTCTGCGCTGCCTTCTGGTGGTATCTGGCCTCAACCGAGGGGCGTGCCGTTGCCGATCCTCAGGCGCTTGCCTTCCTCACCGGCTATCTGATTGAAAAAGCCCTGGCGGTGGATAACGTCTTCGTCTGGCTGATGCTGTTCAGCTACTTCGCCGTACCGGCATCACTGCAGCGTCGCGTGCTGGTCTACGGCGTGCTGGGCGCGATTGTCCTGCGTACCATTATGATCTTCGCCGGAAGCTGGCTGATTACCCAGTTCGAATGGTTGTTATACGTCTTCGGTGCGTTCCTGCTGTTCACCGGTATCAAGATGGCGCTGGCAAAAGAAGACGGCTCCGCCATTGGCGATCGCCCGCTGGTGAAGTGGATCCGTGGCCATCTGCGCATGACGGACAAGATCGAGAGCGAACATTTCTTCGTGCGTAAAAACGGCCTGCTGTTTGCCACTCCGCTGCTGCTGGTGCTGATTCTGGTTGAGCTGAGCGATGTGATTTTCGCGGTAGACAGTATCCCGGCCATTTTCGCGGTGACCACTGACCCGTTCATCGTGCTGACCTCTAACCTGTTCGCGATCCTCGGTCTGCGTGCGATGTACTTCCTGCTGGCGGGCGCGGCGGAACGCTTCTCCATGCTGAAATATGGCCTGTCGGTGATTCTGGTATTTATCGGTATCAAAATGCTGATTGTCGATTTCTACCATATTCCGATCGCCATTTCGCTCGGTATTGTGTTTGGTATTCTGATCGTCACGCTGATTATCAATACCTGGGTTAACCGCCAGCACGATAAGAAACAGCAGGTAGAGTAGTCTCTCCCACCCTCTCCCGCCTGGAGAGGGTGAACACATTTTTGTAACTTAATAGTTAAAAAATATGACGCAACACGTAAAATTCAGCATTTTACGCTTCCCTCCACATGCACTTTCCTTATACTCGACCAGGCAAACATTTATTTACATCTGGACATAAATGTGACTAAGAACACATCCGGGATGGAACACAATTTCACTTAGGAATTTTGTATGAGTACACAATCAAACGGCCTGTTTGCGCGCCTGGCGCAGGGTAGCCTCGTTAAACAAATTCTGGTCGGGCTGGTTCTGGGGATCCTGCTGGCAATGGTGTCAAAACCTGCCGCTGAAGCCACCGGACTGCTCGGTACCCTGTTCGTTGGCGCGCTGAAAGCCGTCGCACCGGTGCTGGTTCTGATGCTGGTGATGGCATCGATTGCCAACCATCAACACGGACAAAAAACCAATATTCGCCCAATTCTCTTTTTATACCTGCTGGGCACTTTCTCTGCCGCGCTGACGGCTGTTCTGTTCAGCTTCCTGTTCCCTTCCACCCTGCATCTGACCACCGCTGCGGGCGAAATCACGCCCCCTTCCGGCATCATTGAAGTGATGCGCGGTTTGCTGATGAGCATGGTTTCGAACCCCATTACCGCGCTGATGAACGCCAACTATATTGGCATTCTGGTCTGGGCAGTGGGTCTGGGCTTCGCGTTACGTCACGGCAATGAAACGACGAAAAACCTGGTCAACGATGTCTCAAACGCTGTGACCTTTATTGTCAAAATCGTCATTCGTTTTGCACCCATCGGTATTTTCGGCCTGGTCTCCTCTACGCTGGCAACCACTGGCTTCGAAACCCTGTGGGGTTACGCGCAACTGCTGATCGTCCTGATTGGCTGTATGCTGCTGGTGGCACTGGTGATTAACCCACTGTTGGTGTTCTGGCAGATCCGTCGCAACCCGTACCCACTTGTCCTGATGTGCCTGCGTGAAAGCGGTGTGTATGCCTTCTTCACCCGCAGCTCTGCAGCAAACATTCCGGTAAACATGGCGCTGGCTGAGAAGCTGAACCTGGATCGCGATACTTATTCTGTTTCTATCCCGCTGGGTGCGACCGTGAATATGGCGGGTGCGGCAATCACCATTACCGTGCTGACACTGGCGGCGGTGCATACGCTGGGTATCCCGGTAGACTTGCCGACAGCGCTGTTGCTGAGCGTGGTGGCATCGCTTTGTGCATGCGGTGCATCGGGCGTGGCGGGCGGTTCACTGCTGCTGATCCCACTGGCCTGTAATATGTTCGGTATCCCGAATGAAATCGCCATGCAGGTTGTGGCGGTGGGCTTCATTATCGGCGTGCTGCAGGACTCCTGCGAGACGGCGCTGAACTCGTCAACCGACGTGCTGTTCACCGCAGCGGCTTGCCAGGCGGAAGATGTGCGTTTAGCGAAGAATGCCCTGCGCGGATAAAAGCAAAACGGCAACGCAAGTTGCCGTTTTTAGTGTTTGCTCCCTCTCCCTGTGGGAGAGGGCCGGGGTGAGGGCATCAGCCCACACAGGCTACAGCGTCACACCACTCTTAAAGATCGCCAGCTCGCGGAAGTCGTTCTTCTCGTTACAGGTCTGCTTGCCGTTAGCAAATTCCACAATGATATCCACGAATTCGGTCAGCAACTGCGGCATCGCTTTGCCATGGATCAACTGACCGGCATCGAAATCAATCCAGTGTTTTTTCTTCGCCGCCAGCTCGCTGTTGGTGGCAATTTTCACCGTCGGCACGAAACCGCCGTACGGTGTACCGCGACCGGTACTGAACAGCACCATGTGGCATCCGGCTCCGGCCAGCGCGCTGGTGGCTACCGCATCGTTACCCGGTGCGCTCAGCAGGTTCAGGCCGTGGGTTTTCAGACGTTCGCCGTAGCGCAGGACGTCCACCACCGGGCTGGCTCCCGCTTTCTGGGTGCAGCCGAGGGATTTCTCTTCCAGCGTGGTGATCCCACCCGCTTTGTTCCCCGGAGACGGGTTTTCGTAAATCGGCTGATTGTGAGCGATGAAGTACTGCTTGAAGTCGTTCACCATCATGACCGTCTTCTCAAACGTCTCTTCATTACGGCAGTGGCTCATCAGAATACGCTCTGCACCAAACATCTCCGGGACTTCAGTCAGTACGGAGGTTCCCCCGTTGGCGATCGTGTAGTCCGAGAAACGCCCCAGCATTGGGTTAGCCGTGATACCTGAAAGACCATCCGATCCGCCGCACTCCAGACCAAACTTCAGCTCGCTCAGCTTACCCGGCTCGCGCTGGTCATGACGCATCACCTCATACAACTGGTGAAGCTGCTCAATGCCCGCTTCCACTTCATCATCCTGATGCTGGCACACCATAAAATGCACGCGCTCGGGGTCGAACTCGCCCAGCGTGTCGCGGAAGGCATCCACCTGGTTGTTTTCACAGCCCAGACCAATCACCAGCACCGCCCCCGCATTCGGGTGACGCACCATGTTTTGCAGCATAGTACGGGTATTGATGTGGTCGTCGCCGAGCTGGGAACAGCCGTAAGTGTGGCTGAACAGATGCACGCCGTCGGTACCTTCAGCATCGTTGGTTTCTTTCAGGAAGCGCGTCTGGATCTGACGCGCGATCCCATTGACGCAGCCCACCGTCGGGAGGATCCACAGTTCGTTGCGGATCCCCACGTCGCCATTGTCACGGCGGTAGATCTGCACCTCCCGATCCGCCGCCTGTCCGGCTTCCACCTGGAAGTCAGGTTGATAGCTATACTCGTCCAGATCGCTCAGATTGGTGCGGGTATTGTGGGAATGAATATGTTCACCCGGCGCAATCTCCGCCAGCGCATGACCAATGGGCAAACCGTACTTCACCACGTTTTCCCCTTTGGCAATGGGGAGCACGGCAAATTTATGCCCGCGTGCAATTGCCTGACGCAGCGTGACCGTCTGGTTCTCCACGGTCACGACTTCGCCTTCCGTCAGATCGGCCAGCGCGACGGCAACGTTATCCAGCGAATGGATTTTGATGTATTGCATATCAACCTCAGACAACCTTAGTTCAGTTCAATGGCGAAGTAGTCACGCGCATTGTTAAAGCAGATGTTTCTCACCATTTCGCCCAGCAGCTGGATATCCGCCGGGGCTTCGCCCGCAGCCACCCAGCGGCCTATCATCTGGCACAGAATGCGGCGGAAATATTCATGGCGCGTATAAGAGAGGAAGCTGCGGCTGTCGGTCAGCATACCGACAAAACGGCTGAGCAGGCCAAGCTGCGCCAGCTGCGTCATCTGACGTTCCATGCCGTCTTTCTGATCGTTGAACCACCAGCCAGAGCCGAACTGCATCTTGCCCGGCATCCCTTCCCCCTGGAAGTTACCAATCATCGTGCCCAGCACTTCGTTATCGCGCGGGTTCAGGCAGTAGAGGATGGTTTTCGGCAGCAGGTTTTGCTCGTTCTGTTTGCTCAGCAGCCTGGAGAGTGCTTCCGCCATTGGACGGTCGTTGATGGAGTCGAAGCCCACGTCCGCGCCCAACAGTTTGAACTGACGCTGGTTGTTATTACGCAGCGCACCAATGTGATACTGCTGCACCCAGCCGCGACGCGCGTATTCCCCGCCGAGGAACACCAGCACCGCCGTTTTGAACTGCGCTACTTCATGCTCGCTCAGGGACTCACCGGATAAACGACGCGCCAGGATAGTGTCCAGCTCGGCTTCGTTTGACTCCGCAAACAGCACCACGTCCAGCGCGTGGTCGGACACCTTACAGCCGTGCGCCGCAAAGTGATCCAGACGTTTGATCAGCGCGCTCTGCAAGTCTGCGAAACGACGAATATCGGTATCAGAAACGTCCGCCAGCTTCGCCATGTAGTCGCTAAAGGTGGCCTGCTCAATATTGAAGGCTTTATCCGGACGCCAGCTCGGCAGCACTTTGATATCAAAAGAGGTGTCTTTGGCGACCACCGCGTGGTGCTCCAGTGAGTCGATTGGATCGTCGGTCGTGCCCACCATTTTCACGTTCATCTGCTTCATGATGCCGCGCGCAGAGAAGGCGTCTTGCGCCAACAATTCGTTGCATTGCGCCCAGATGTCGTCGGCTGTCGCGGGCGAAAGCAGCTTGCCTGTAATACCGAACGGACGACGCAGTTCGAGGTGCGTCCAGTGGTATAGCGGGTTGCCGATGGTGTGTGGAACGGTTGCGGCCCAGGCATCAAACTTCTCGCGGTCGGTGGCATCACCAGTACACAGCCGCTCAGCCACACCGTTGGTACGCATTGCGCGCCATTTGTAGTGGTCACCCTTCAGCCAGATGTCATACAGATTTTTAAAACGATAATTTTCGGCAACCTGCTGCGGCGGTAAATGGCAGTGGTAGTCGAAAATCGGCTGGTCTTTTGCGTAGTCGTGGTACAGGCGGCGAGCAAATTCGGTATCTAACAGGAAATCATCGGTCATAAACGGGGTCATTATCGTCTTCCTCTTAACGAGAGCGTCAGAAAGCTTAATGTTCAGATGCTGCAAAGTTATCACACCAATTTCCAGAGACCGTAGTTTTTTTCGTGAGTCAGATCAATAAACGTCGACAAATAATTTACCCCTAAAGAGGCAAACCAGTCTGAAGGCCGCACCATTGCTGGCTTCCCTTGCACGTCAGAATGTCCCTACAAATATTCCAGCAATTGTGATGTCACTCACCTTTTAAAGTTGTATGACAAGTTATCTTTTTGCCGTCGCAAGATATAAGCCGACGAAATGCATTCCCGGTGTCAGATACACCGGACTTAACGGTACGGATACCAATTTATGCACGATGACTTATGCCAAGGTTCGGGCTATGCCGGTATTTTTCCGGTTACGCCCCTCCCGTTAACAGTCGCCCCTGGAAATGGTTGAGCGATTGCCGTGCTCCGGTGCGGAAATAACATAACGATGAGGTTTTACATGCGTAAAATTAAAGGGTTACGTTGGTACATGATCGCACTGGTGACCTTAGGTACCGTGCTGGGCTACCTGACACGTAACACCGTAGCAGCAGCAGCGCCAACGTTGATGGAAGAATTACATATCTCCACGCAACAATACTCCTACATTATTGCTGCTTACTCCGCGGCTTACACAGTTATGCAGCCTGTTGCGGGCTATGTCCTTGATATCCTGGGCACCAAAATCGGCTATGCCTTCTTCGCCGTAGCATGGGCGATTTTCTGCGGTGCAACCGCAATGGCAGGAAGCTGGGGTGGCCTGGCGCTGGCACGTGGTGCGGTCGGTGCAGCAGAAGCCGCAATGATCCCGGCTGGCCTGAAAGCCAGTTCCGAGTGGTTCCCGGCAAAAGAACGTTCTATCGCCGTCGGTTATTTCAATGTGGGTTCTTCCATCGGTGCGATGATTGCGCCGCCGCTGGTGGTATGGGCTATCGTGATGCACAGCTGGCAGATGGCATTCATCATCTCTGGCGTCCTGAGCTTTGCATGGGCAATGGCGTGGCTGGTTTTCTACAAGCACCCACGCGATCAGAAAAAACTGTCTCCTGAAGAACGTGACTACATCATTGGTGGCCAGGAATCTCAGCATCAGACCAACAACGGCAAAAAAATGTCTGTCCGGCAGATCCTGGGGACCCGTCAGTTCTGGGGGATCGCGCTGCCACGTTTCCTGGCAGAACCGGCCTGGGGTACGTTTAACGCCTGGATCCCACTGTTCATGTTTAAAGTTTACGGCTTTAACCTGAAAGAAATTGCCATGTTCGCCTGGATGCCAATGCTGTTCGCCGACCTCGGTTGTATCGTTGGGGGTTACCTGCCACCGCTGTTCCAGCGCTGGTTTGGCGTGAACCTGATCGTTTCCCGTAAAATGGTGGTCACGATGGGGGCGTTGCTGATGATTGGCCCAGGCATGATCGGCCTGTTCACCAGCCCTTATATCGCTATCGCTCTGCTGTGTATCGGTGGCTTCGCTCACCAGTCACTGTCCGGCGCGCTGATTACACTCTCTTCTGACGTCTTTGGCCGCAATGAAGTGGCAACGGCAAACGGCCTGACCGGTATGGCCGCGTGGACAGCAAGTACCCTGTTTGCTCTGGTGGTGGGTGCGCTGGCAGATACCATCGGCTTCAGCCCACTGTTCGCTGTGCTGGCTGTCTTCGACCTGTTAGGTGCGGTGGTTATCTGGACGGTGCTGAAAAGCAAATCAGCTGAAGAGTTGCAGGAAGAGTCCGTCGGAAAGCCGCTCACGCAGAGTTAGCGTTTCCCCCGGTAACGACAACACGAAAGCCGCCACCAGGCGGCTTTTTTCATGGCAAAATATGGAGACTGGTACGCAAAAGTGGTATAACAAATCATCCGTCGTACCCTGCCTGGAGCGCATATGGAAATCACCGAATCACGTCGTTTATATCAGCAACTTGCTGCCGAGCTGAAAGATCGCATCGAGCAAGGTGTCTATCTTGTCGGTGATAAACTCCCCGCTGAGCGCTTTATTGCCGATGAAAAGAGCGTGAGCCGTACCGTGGTGCGTGAAGCCATCATCATGCTGGAAGTGGAAGGCTACGTTGAAGTGCGTAAAGGTTCCGGCATTCATGTGATTTCCAGTCAGCCAAAATATTCCCTCACACCGGATGAAAGTCTGGAATTCGCCAGCTATGGTCCGTTTGAGTTGCTCCAGGCTCGCCAGTTGATCGAAAGCAATATTGCGGAATTTGCGGCAACCCAGGTGACCAAACAGGACATCATGAAGCTGATGGAGATCCAGGAGAACGCACGCAAGGAAAAATGTTTCCGCGATTCAGAGTGGGATCTCCAGTTCCACGTACAGGTGGCTCTGGCTACACAAAACACGGCGCTGGCAGCAATTGTCGAAAAAATGTGGACTCAGCGCGTTCACAACCCGTACTGGAAGAAATTGCACGATCACATTGATTCACGCACTGTCGACAACTGGTGTGACGACCACGATCAGATCCTTAAAGCGCTGATTCGCAAAGATCCGCATGCCGCCAAACTGGCCATGTGGCAGCACCTGGAAAACACCAAACAGATGCTGTTCAACGAAACCAGTGACGACTTCGAATTCAACGCTGACCGTTACCTTTTTGCTGATAATCCTGTCGTTCACCTCGATACGGCATCCAGTCTGGCAAAATAGTTTCCTTCTTCGCTGGCAGGCGCATTGTTGCGCCTTCCGGTGCAGGTGGGTAAGCAAACATATATAGTGTCAGCCTTTGTAAATCCCCTCGCTCCCCTTCATGGCTTAAGCCAAAATCATTGCGCCCCATGCAAAATCTGTGACGCAGAACGTTGGGCTTTGTTACAATTAGATTCAATTTGTTTTTTTATAAGTTAGTGCTTGCTTACCCGCCATTTTTACAGGGAACAGTTCTGGCCACACACGATTGTGTCCGCGAGCGACCATAATGAAATCACAACAATGTCGCCGTGTTGTTTTCCCGAAGAACGGGCGTGACGTTAAACGATTTCCAGGAACACTGAATGGAACTTTTGACCCAACTACTGCATGCCCTCTGGGCTCAGGATTTCGAAACGCTGGCCAACCCTTCCATGATTGGCATGCTCTATTTCGTCTTGTTTATGATCCTGTTCCTTGAGAACGGCTTGCTTCCTGCTGCCTTTTTACCCGGCGACAGCTTGCTGGTATTGGTGGGCGTGCTGTGTGCCAAAGGGGCGATGGCGTTTCCGCAGACCATTTTCTTACTGACCGTCGCCGCAAGTCTCGGCTGCTGGGTGAGCTATATTCAGGGGCGATGGCTTGGCAACACGCGGATTGTGCAAAACTGGCTCTCCCATCTTCCTGCACACTATCACCAGCGGGCGCACCATCTTTTCCATAAGCACGGGCTTTCTGCACTGTTGATTGGCCGCTTTATTGCTTTCGTGCGAACCTTGCTGCCAACCATCGCGGGGCTTTCCGGGCTGAGCAGCACCCGTTTCCAGTTCTTTAACTGGATGAGCGGCCTACTGTGGGTTGTGATCCTGACAACGCTGGGTTACGCACTCGGCAAAACCCCGGTATTCATGAAATATGAAGACCAACTGATGTCCTGCCTGATGCTGCTGCCGGTTGTCCTGCTGGTCTTTGGTCTGATCGGTTCGCTGGTGGTGCTGTGGAAAAAGAAATACGGAGCCAGGGGTTAACAATGGTTATCTCCCGTCTCTCCCTGCGTCGTTTTTCCTTTGCCATGATTGTGCTGGTGATGATCAGCGCCATGCTCCTGATCTGGGCTGCGTTTTCACATCAGGAGTCTACGCTGGCCATTCGCTCTGTGAATCAGGGAACCAGCGCACCTGACGGGTTTTCTGTCTGGCATCATCTGGATGCCAATGGGATCAGCTTTAAGAGCATCACCCCAAAGGACGACGTATTGCTGATCAAGTTTGACTCCAGTGCGCAGAGTGCCGCGGCGAAAATCGTCCTCGACCGTACGCTGCCGCACGGGTATATCATTGCCCAACAGGATGATGACAGCCAGTCAACGACCTGGCTGTCACTGTTGCGCGACACGTCACATCGGTTTGGATAATTACCAGGATCCCGAATCTTTTCACTCACTTTGGTGATTACCCCGTTTACTTACTATGCTTAAGTACGCGGAGCACCCCTCAAATGTTCTCCGCATCATTCTGGATAACGGCTCTCGCCGTAACACAATGGAAGGTTTCGATAATGAAATTCCGCATGACTCTGGCTCTGGCCCTTTTTTCTTTAAGCACGGCATCCTTCGCAAATTCTCTCTGTCAGGAGAAAGAACAGGATATACAGCGTGAAATCAGTTATGCCGAAAAGCATAATAATCAGCACCGTGTTGAAGGTCTGAAAAAAGCGTTGAGCGAAGTGAAGACCAACTGCTCAGACAACCAATTGCGTGCCGACCACCGGAAAAAAATCGCTGAACAAAAGGACGAGGTAGCGGAGCGCCGCCACGACCTGCAGGAAGCGAAAGAGAAAGGGGATGCGGAAAAAATTGCTAAGCGCGAGAAGAAGTTGAAAGAAGCGCAGGACGAACTGAAAGCGCTGGAAGCTCGCGATTATTGAGTTAACGGAAATCTCAACAGGAGAGAATCATGTCAAAAGATACGACCTCAGAAAATCTGCGCGCTGAACTAAAATCCCTGGCGGACACTCTGGAAGAGGTGCTGAACTCCTCTACCGATAAATCGAAAGAAGAGGTCAGTAAACTGCGCAGCAAAGCAGAGCAGGCGCTGAAAGAAAGCCGCCACCGTCTGGGTGAAACAGGTGATGCGCTGGCGAAACAGACCCGTGAAGCCGCTGCACGCGCAGACGAATATGTTCGCGATAACCCGTGGACGGGTGTAGGTATTGGTGCCGCAATTGGTGTGGTGCTGGGTGTCCTGCTCACGCGTCGCTGATATGGAAGATCCTCGTCACACACAAGGGCCTGCTAAAAATATCCTCGGCATC
This sequence comes from Enterobacter sp. LM3, assembly GCF_046622475.1. NCBI lineage: Bacteria > Pseudomonadati > Pseudomonadota > Gammaproteobacteria > Enterobacterales > Enterobacteriaceae > Enterobacter > Enterobacter sp. LM3. The sequence goes on from NZ_JBJURN010000016.1 coordinate 46,003, forward strand.
GGCCAGCGGATATTAACAACACTGGTCGGCATTGCTGAAACGCGCATTCGGCTGGCAGTGGTTGAACTGGAGGAGGAGAAAGCCAATCTCGTCCAGATCCTGCTGATGCTCGGGCTGACCCTGCTTTTTGCTGCGTTTGGTCTGATGAGCCTGATGGTGTTACTCATCTGGGCCATCGACCCTCAGTATCGGTTGAATGCGATGATTGCCACGACAGTGGTTTTGCTGACAGCGGCACTGATCGGTGGTATCTGGACGCTACGCAAGGCGCGTAAATCGACCCTCTTGCGTCACACGCGTCAGGAGCTGGCCAACGATCGCACCCTGCTGGAGGATGACAAGCCGTGAGCGACAACGTCGAACGCCAGAAACGCAAAGCACTGCTGTTAAGACAGATCCAACAGCAGCGACTGGATCTGTCAGCCAGTCGCCGTGACTGGATAGACGCCACGCGACCGCTCGATCGTGGCTGGAATACCTTCCTGAACCTGCGCACCTGGACGCTGGCCGGTACCAGTATCATGGCTATCTGGGGCGTTCGTCACCCGCGCAAGCTCATCCGCTGGACTCGCCGCGGCTTTGGCATCTGGAGTACCTGGCGTCTGGTGAAAGCCGCTATTCGTCAGCAACAACTGCGGTGATAAAAACAAAAAACGGTAACCTGGGTTACCGTTTTTTGTTTTTGCGCCCCCTTCCTGTGGGCTGAGGGTTCCCCAGTAATTTTGTTCTTCTTAAGCAATTAAACTATTTCATTGAAATATAAGACTTATAGCGACTCCATGGTCCGGCTGAAAATCGCCGAAGCGTTTCCGTAAGGCCGGGGCGAGGCGCAGGGATGCCCGACCCGAAGCCTGAAGGAATAAGCTGAGGGTACCGCGCAGCGGCGATTTTCCTGCCGGGAGCCCGGGTTGCCAGGGCGGTGGCGGTGAACCGCCCTGGCACGTTCACCTGTGTCGTCGTTACAGAGCAGCAATCAACATAAAGTGAACGGAATAACCACTACTGCTTTATGTTCCCCCTCACCCCAGCCCTCTCCCTCAAGGGAGAGGGGGTATTCTGTGCCAACCTGTAATTTGTGGGGATCCCTCAACCCTGTGGGAGAGGGTTGGGGTGAGGACACCCGCGCGCACGTTCCCTTACTCAATATCTTTGAAAAAGATTGACAGTTTTCCTTGCTAACAATTGTCATTCGTCACGTTTATGATTCTCTCCATCGACAGCAAAGACACGGTATCTACCCGAATTTGCACACAAATGAAGTTCAGCCGCTGATGTGGTTTCCTGGAGAGTAAAATGAAAAAATTAGAAGATGTTGGTGTACTGGTAGCACGCATTCTGATGCCAATTCTGTTCATCGTTGCAGGTTGGGGCAAAATCACCGGTTATGCGGGTACCCAACAATACATGGAAGCAATGGGCGTGCCGGGGTTCCTGCTGCCACTGACCATCCTGCTTGAGTTCGGCGGCGGCCTGGCAGTGTTGTTCGGCTTCCTGACCCGTACCACGGCACTGTTTACTGCAGGTTTCACCGTGCTGACGGCGTTCCTCTTCCACAGCAACTTTGCGGAAGGTGTGAACTCCCTGATGTTCATGAAAAACCTGACCATCGCAGGCGGTTTCCTGCTGCTGGCAGTGACGGGCCCAGGCGCATACAGCATTGACCGCGTTCTGAATAAGAAATGGTAAGCACGCTATAATCAATGAACAAAGCGAGGAGACATCTCCTCGCTTTTGCTTATCTGACGGAGGAAAGAAAAATGGGACAACTCGTAGACGGCGTCTGGCAGGATGTCTGGTATGACACCAAATCCACCGGCGGACGCTTCAGACGCTCTGTTTCGGTCTTCCGCAACTGGCTGACCGCTGATGGAGCCCCGGGTCCAGGTGGCGAAGGGGGTTTTGCGGCTGAGAAAGACCGTTATCACCTCTATGTTTCCCTCGCCTGCCCGTGGGCACACCGCACCCTGATTATACGTAAGCTTAAAGGCCTGGAGTCCTTAATTCCGGTTTCCGTCGTGAACCCGCTGATGCTGGAAAACGGCTGGACGTTTGACAGTGATTTCCCTGCCGCGACGGGCGATGACCTTTATCACCACGATTTTCTCTACCAGCTCTATCTGCGCGCTGACCCGCACTACACCGGGCGCGTTACCGTGCCGGTTCTGTGGGACAAAAAAAATCAGACCATCGTCAGCAATGAGTCAGCGGAAATCATCCGCATGTTCAACACCGCATTTGATGCCCACGGTGCCCGCGCCGGGGATTACTATCCGGTTGAGCTACGCGATAAGATTGACTCGCTGAACAGCTGGATCTACGACAACGTCAACAACGGCGTGTACAAAGCCGGTTTTGCCACCAGCCAGGAAGCCTACGACGAAGCGGTCGGGAAAGTGTTTGAATCGCTGGGTCGTCTGGAGCAGATCCTCGGCCAGCACCGCTATCTGACGGGCGATCGTCTGACAGAAGCGGACATCCGCCTGTGGACTACGCTGGTGCGTTTTGATCCGGTGTATGTCACCCACTTTAAGTGCGATAAGCATCGCATCAGTGATTACATGAACCTGTATGGTTTCCTGCGTGACATCTACCAGATGCCGGGCATTGCCGAAACGGTCAATTTTGACCATATCCGCACCCACTATTTCCGCAGCCATAAAACCATTAACCCGACGGGCATTATCTCCATTGGCCCGTGGCAGGATCTGGATGAACCGCACGGCCGGGACGTCCGTTTCAGATAAATATTCAGGGCATCAATTGATGCCCTTTTTTAATTCACAATCCCCATCTATCCTTACTTTGATTGCTTACAAAACAAGTGATTGTCTGACTATTGAGGCAAGGAAAATGGACTGGTATCTAAAAGTACTGCGCAACTACATTGGATTTGGTGGCCGCGCCCGCCGCAAAGAGTACTGGATGTTCGTTCTGGTGAACTTCATCCTTATCGTCGTGCTGAGTATCGTCGATAAAATTCTCGGCTGGGAACGGGCGGGAGGCGAAGGCGTGCTCACCACCATTTATGGTCTGCTGGTTTTGCTGCCATCATGGGCGGTACTGTTCCGACGGCTACACGACACCGATCGTTCGGCCTGGTGGCTACTGCTGGTGTTGATCCCGGTTGTGGGCTGGATCATCATTTTGATCTTCAACTGTCAGTCCGGCACGCCAGGTGAAAACCGCTTTGGGCCTGACTCTAAGATCAGCGCATAGCATGATGCCCGGTGGCGCTTACGCTTACCGGGCCTGCACGCTTATTTGTTGTGATGCGCAAAGAGCTTCGGTATTTCTCTCAGACACCACGACTTGGCTTCACCCATACTGTCGCGCCGCCACGCCATGATGATATCCACTTCACTGGTGTATTCCGGACTCACCACACGCAGCCGCCCTTCAGCAATGTCTTTTTCAACAAACGGGTAAGGCATCGTCGCCACACCCAGCCCGGCAAGTAGCGCCTGGCGCTTATCTTCCAGGGACGTTACCGTCAGACGCGGCTGTTTATCCAGCAGCTGTACCGTTAATACCGGGCGCTCACGGGCCGTATCCGCCACCGCCACACCGCGATACTTCACGCGCGTGACTTCTGAAAGCGGCTCTGGCTCCTGGTGAATGGGGTGATCTGGTGCGGCAACATAAACGTTCATCACGCTGTAGAGCTTGCGGGAGTTAATTTCAGACGACGAACGGAAGTGCATGTCCGGCGCAATAACGATATCCGCCCTGCCCGTCTCCAGGCGCTCCCAGGCTCCCGCCAGCACTTCCGTGATGATCGACAACTGGGTGTTGGCTTTATCTGCCAGCCGGTTCACCAGTGGGAACAGCGCCTCGGTCGGTACCAGTGCTTCGGTGACCAGCGTCAGATGGGTTTCCCAGCCGCGCGCCAGCGCTTCGGCGTCGGTAGTCAGTTTGTCTGCCGCTTCCAGCAGCACACGACCGCGCTCCAGCAGCATCCGGCCAACGTTGGTGAATTTTGTTCGATGACCGGAGCGGTCAAAGAGCACCACATCCAGCTCTTCCTCCAGCTTCTGCATCGTGTAGCTCAGCGCAGATGGAACGCGCCCCAGTTCATCTGCCGCAGCAGCAAAACTGCCGCGTCGGTCAATTGCGTCCATGACGCGAAGCGCCTCAAGCGTCAATGCTCTCTCTTTAGCCATCTCGTTCTCATTCAGGAAATTTGAACATACCCGGCAGAATATCTGGCTAACAATGAAGCGTCCATACCTTTACCATTGTTTTAGTGTAAAGAGAGGTCAAGTTTATGATTACGACAAGAACAGCTAAACAGTGCGGACAAGCCGATTTCGGTTGGCTGCAGGCCCGCTACACCTTTTCCTTTGGACATTACTTTGACCCGAAACTCCTCGGTTACGCCTCATTGCGCGTGTTGAATCAGGAGGTGCTCGCCCCGGGCAGTGCCTTCCAGCCGCGTACGTACCCGAAAGTCGATATCCTGAACCTGATCCTGGAAGGCGAGGCAGAATACCGCGATAGCGAGGGCAATCATGTCCAGGCAAAGGCTGGCGAAGCATTATTAATTTCCACACAGCCTGGTATGAGCTACAGCGAGCATAACCTCAGCAAAGAGAAAACACTGACCCGTATGCAGCTGTGGCTGGATGCCTGCCCTGAGCGGGAAAACCCGCCAGTGCAAAAGATAGATCTGACGAACGATAAACAGCAGCTGATTGCATCACCCGATGGCAGCAAAGGCAGTTTGCAACTGCGTCAGCAGGTGTGGCTGCACCATATCGAACTGAAGGAAGGCGAGCAGGCCAGCTTCCAGCTTCACGGCCCACGAGCCTATTTGCAGTCGATTCACGGCACAGTGCATGCGGTGACGCACACGGAAGAGAAAGAAGCGCTGACCTGCGGTGATGGCGCATTTATTCGCGATGAAGCGAATATTACCCTGGTGGCCGACACACCGCTGCGCGCGCTGTTGATTGATTTGCCGGTTTAATAAAAACCTTAACCCTCTCCCCTTTGGGGAGAGGGTTAAGGCGAGGGGAAACTCGCTACACCTTACTCGCCATGATTTCAATTATCTGCTTATCCGTAGCCTGCATCGAGCGGCACGCCAGCGCACACAGGTTGGCGATAGACTGCTCCACGCTATGTGCCACAATCCCTTCGTTGCCCGTCACCGCAGTATCATCCAGCGCCATCATCACCGCTTTCCAGGCACTTGCAACGCTGGTAGAAACCTTCATCGCACAGCTGTTGGAGGCACCGTCGCAGATCATCCCGCTGACATCGCCGATCATACTGCTAATCGCCATCGAGATTGTCTGATACCCCCCGCCCATCAGCCACGCCATCCCTGCAGCAGACCCCATCCCGGCGGTAGTGGCCGCACACAGCGCCGACAACCGCGGAAGCTGGTAATGGATATAGATTGCCGACAGATGGGAGAGCATCAGCGCCCGCGCCAGTTTTTCGTCATCGGCCTGAATATGTTCAGCCACGACAACCACGGGCAGCGTTGCCGTGATCCCCTGATTACCCGAACCGGAGTTACTCATTGCCGGGAGTACCGCCCCGCCCATGCGGGCATCCGAAGCCGCACTGGTGCGGATGACAATGTCTGAACCCACATCCTGAGCCACCCATCCACGCGAGCGCTGTTTATGCAGCGTCGCACCAATGTGGAGCCCCCAGTTTCCGCTTAACCCTTCGCGGGAAAGGGCATCATTCAGCTGTGCCGCCTGCAGAATAAAGCGGATAGCCTCAAAGGGAACCTGCTCCACAAACTCGATGATCTGTAAAAGCGTGGCGTGCGAGAGCACCGCCAGGGGATCGCTGTCAGCGTTCTGCGGCTGTTCATCAAGGATAAAGCGGGTTTCGCCCTGGCAGAGGATCTCCACAATCCGCGTATGTCCCCCGGCGATGGTCACCATTGCCGAGGCATCTCCGGCGTACACACAGGCGCGGGAATAGAGGATCTCATCGCAAGGCTCCTGCAGTTTCACCTGCACCTTTCCCTCGTTCAGCAGAGCTTTAGCCTGTGCCAGCGCCTCGGTTGAGGCACCTTTCAACACTTCCAGCCCAGCCTGTGCATGACCGCCCGTTGCCCCCAGTGCCGCCGCGATAGGTAACCCAACCATGCCGGTACCCGGTACCGTTACGCCAAGCCCGTTTTTCATGAGGTTCGGTGATACCCACGCCTCAATTTTCGTCACCTTACCGGGCAGCAGCTCAGCAGCAGTGGCACATGCCAGCGCCAGAGAGATCGGCTCAGTACACCCCAGAGCAGGTTTTACCTCTTCCTGCACCGCGCGAATAAAATGGTTCCATAAAGGATTAGTTTGCTCAGACATCGTTACGACCTTAATTACACCTCAGGAAAATGCGAGGAAAGGAGAAACACAAAGCAGCAGTCCGGTAATAACAATAATCACCAGCGACACGCCTTTATATTTGTGCAATGCAGGGACTTTGTAGACCAGCCACGCTGGAATTAAACAACCCACCATCCCGAAAATAGGGCTACAAATGGAGGTAAAGCTCAGCACTGGCGCGTTTAACACAATCGCGCTCCAGGCCAGCAGGATGGCGAACAACATGATGCCGCGCTGTACGGTACCTTCATTGATTTTCTCTACTGGCATTTTGCGGCGCAGGATGTTCATCACAATGCCCTGCGTTGCCTCGCGGAAGCCAAGATACACACCGAAGAAGGCGGTCATCACCGCGAAAATATTGAGGATCACGCTGACGATTTTGACCCAACCTGCACCATCACCACTGATAAACTGTGCCGCGATCGCCAGTGCCGAAATATTTTGCTCATAGGCTTTGACCGCTTCGTCATGGCCCATCGCCAGGGTGAAGGAGACCGCGTAGAAGAAGACCGTCACAAACAGCACGCCGAAGGCAATGTTCATCGCCCGCAGGGCTTTATGTCTCGCGACCTCGACGGATTTTTCCCGTGAACGATAGGAAATAACCATCGGGCTTAATGTCTGAATAAAGAGGATCGAGGTTAAGGTAAAAGGCAGCGTAATAATGGCATTTTTCACCAGCAGCCCCATCGGCGGCAGCATGCCCACATTGGCTAAATGCCAGAGGCCAATCATCGATAACCCCAGTGCTGCCACCACAAACAGCTTAGTGAGCACCATCAGGCTGGAAACTTTAAACAGCAGCTTTTCACCACGCGAAGAGATTGCCACCAGAATACAGATCAGGAATAGACCGTAGAACGGGTTTTCAGAAAGCAAACCGTCTGTCACGCCAAAGGTGTGCAAATAGGAGGCGCTGTCGTTAGTGATGGCGGTGGAATAGACAAACATCCAGATCACCAGCATCACGAAATAGAGCGCCCCTAATAAGATGCCCCAGTTTTTACCCAAATAGCCGCTAATAACGCTCGGGTAATCTTTGCATTCCGGTGATTCCGCCAGCGTATTAATAAACAGGCGCTGGAACAGGTACATGGCCGGATAACCAATTATCGACGAGAGTAAAAACACCCACAGCCCCATTAAGCCAACCTGCACCGGGAGAAAAACAATCCCCGCGCCGATGGCCATCCCGATACTCATGATGACCCAGCCCGTGTCGGTGCTGTCGAATTTAATGGCTTCCAGCCATTCACTTTCACTCATCCCTGCCCGCCTTGCCGCGGGGGAATCATTCACAATCACACTGCTGTTTGTTGCCGTATCCATAAGGCACTCGCTTATTTTGTGTAGGGTAAACCGTTATTTTTATGAGGTTCTGTTCACCAGCGATTGTGAGCCAGGTTGCTGCAGGTAGTTGTTATTGGAGTGAAAAGATCATATCCGGAGAGAGGGAGAAAAAAGTCACAATTTTTATAAGGACTTTCTGTTATGGGAGGAAAATTTACTTCTTTATAAGTGGAAAGGACGTATTTTTTCTAAAAGTGATGACGATCAAGAAATAAAAACCCGCGCCACGCGCGGGCATCACATCAGTCGGCCAGCGCGTTAGCCATATCGGTTTTCACCTGTTTGCGCTGTTCCGGCGTCAGCACCTGGCTTACGTCGAAGTAGTATTTCACACGGTAATAGCGGGTCTGCTCTTCAATTTTGCTGAAGGCGGCAAGCTGGTTTTTCACCGTACTTTCATCCCATTTTCCGGCCTGGAACATGTCAATCAACGCGCCATCTTTTACACCGGTCATCGGGATCTTACTGACGTTTTGTTCAAGCGTCTTATGCAGGTCTTCGATTTTCTTCACCTGCTCGTTACTCAGCTTCAGGTGTTGTACCAGCGGATCCTGCGACGGTGATGGGGCAGCTTCAACATTAGCCGCCTGCGCTGTAAAACTGCACACCGCCAGTGACGCAGCAACCAAAGTAATACGGGTCATTTTCATCATCTTACTGTCCTTACATTCTGTTATAGGAAAAAGCAGGAGTATTGTTTTTCAAGAGCGGATGAATATGTGTGAGTAATTATATAAACAATTTTGTATGTTTAGCGGGCAAAAAAATGCCCCCTGACTGGAAGGGGGCATGGTGCCTGACTTACGTCAGATCGACTGGGTAAACGTCCTCGAAATCACGTCCTGCTGCTGCTCGCGCGTTAGCGCATTAAACCGTACCGCATACCCTGAAACGCGAATGGTCAGGTTCGGATAATTTTCAGGATGTTCAATGGCATCCAGCAGCATTTCCCGGTTCATGACGTTGACGTTCAGGTGCTGCCCACCCTCGATGGCGGCTTCATGGTGGAAGTAACCGTCCAGCAGCCCCACCAGGTTGGCTTTACGTACCATCTCATCTTTACCCAGCGCCTGCGGCACAATCGAGAAGGTATAGGAGATACCGTCTTTCGCGTAGGTGAACGGCAGCTTAGCGACCGAGGTTAACGAGGCCACTGCCCCTTTCCTGTCACGCCCGTGCATCGGGTTTGCCCCCGGCGCGAACGGTGTGCCGCCCCGACGTCCATCCGGTGTGTTCCCGGTCTTCTGACCGTAGACCACGTTCGAGGTGATGGTCAGGATCGACTGGGTCGGCACTGCGTTACGGTAGGTTGGCAGCGCCTGAATTTTCTTCATAAAGCGCTCTACCAGGTCACAGGCAATGCTGTCCACGCGGTCATCGTTGTTACCGTACTGCGGGTAGTCTCCTTCAATCACGAAATCGACCGCCAGACCGGTATGGTCACGCACCGGCTTCACCGTCGCATATTTAATGGCCGACAGCGAATCTGCCGCCACTGACAGCCCGGCGATACCGCAGGCCATCGTGCGGTAAACGTCCCGGTCGTGCAGCGCCATTAATGAAGCTTCGTAGCTGTATTTATCATGCATATAGTGAATGAGATTCAGCGCGCTGATGTACTGCACCGCCAGCCAGTCCATAAAGTGATCGAGACTTGCCATCACAGTGTCGTAATCCAGCACATCGTCCATCAACGGCTCGGTTTTCGGCCCGACCTGGATCTTCAGCTTCTCATCCACCCCGCCGTTAATCGCGTACAGCAGCGTTTTCGCGAGGTTGGCTCGCGCACCAAAGAACTGCATTTGCTTGCCGATCACCATCGGGCTGACGCAGCAGGCAATGGCATAGTCATCGCTGTTGAAATCCACACGCATCAGATCGTCGTTCTCATACTGCAGAGACGAGGTCACGATAGACATCTGTGCAGCATATTTTTTGAAGGCGATAGGCAGTTGTTCGGACCAGAGGATCGTCAGGTTGGGCTCCGGTGCAGGCCCCATCGTGTGTAACGTATGCAGATAACGGAAACTGTTCTTCGTCACCAGCGTGCGGCCATCCAGCCCCATACCGCCAATCACTTCCGTTGCCCAGATCGGATCGCCGGAGAAGAGCGTGTCGAACTCCGGCGTACGCAGGAAGCGCACCATGCGGATCTTCATAATGAAGTGGTCGATCAGTTCCTGCGCCTGTGCCTCATTCAGGCGTCCGGCCTGCATATCACGTTCAATGTAGATATCAAGGAAGGAGGCAGTACGCCCCAGTGACATCGCCCCGCCGTTTTGTGATTTCACGGCAGCAAGGTAGGCAAAGTAAACCCACTGCACCGCCTCCTGGGCGTTCATTGCCGGGCGTGAAATATCAAAGCCATAGTTCGATGCCATCTGCTGGATCTGCAGCAGCGCACGCTTATGTTCCGCCAGCTCTTCGCGCAGGCGGATCGTGGCTTCCAGATCCTCACCACGCTCCAGCTTCGGCTGAAGATCGGCAAACTGAAGTTCACGCTCGCGTACCAGATAGCTGATGCCATACAACGCCACGCGGCGGTAATCACCGATGATACGCCCTCGTCCGTAGCCGTCCGGCAAGCCGGTCAATATGCCCGATTTACGACAGCGCATCATCTCCGGTGAGTAGACGTCAAACACGCCCTGGTTGTGGGTTTTACGCAGGTCAGTGAACAGGTATTCAAACTGCGGATCCATCTCACGGCCATAGGCTTCGAAGGAGCTGCGGATCATGTTGATCCCACCGTACGGATGCAGGGCACGCTTGAGCGGTTTATCGGTTTGCAGGCCGACGATCGTCTCCAGCCCTTCGTCGATATACCCGGGCCCGTGGGCAGTAATGGTGGTGGCAACGTTCGTGTCAAAATCCACCGGGGCGTGGGTGGCATTCTCCTGGCGAATGCCAACCATCACCTTTTGCCACAGCGCCGTCGTTGCAGGCGTCGCCTGCGCGAGGAAAGCTTCATCGCCTTCATAAGGGGTGTAGTTACGCTGAATAAAATCGCGCACGTTAACGGCGTCTTTCCATTCTTCACCGCGAAACCCGGCCCATGCGTCGCTATAAGGCGCGACGCCTGTATCAATAGTTACTTTCATGACATTCTCGCTTTATCAGGCGTAAGCCGCAGCCGGTGTGACCTTCCCAAGACGGAGGGCGTCCAGTGCGATCATTTTTTCTTCGTTGGTTGGGATCACCGCGCAGGCCACGCGGGACGAATCGGTGGTAATCACGCGCTCACCCGCGCTGCCTGGCAGAGCGTTTTTAGCTTCATCCACGGTGATACCAAAGACCTTCAGGTGCTCAGCCACTAGCCCGCGAATAAGTTTTGAGTTCTCACCAATGCCGCCAGTAAACACCACACCATCCAGACGGTGCAGCGATGCCGCGTGACCGGCAATATGCCGCGCAATACGGTGCACAAAGGTGCGGATTGCGAGCTGCGCGCGCTGATGACCTTCATGCCAGGCTTTTTCCAGGGTTCGTAAATCAGAGGAAAGCCCGGAGATCCCAAGCAGGCCAGACTCTTTGTTGACCACGCGTTCCAGATCCTCGAACGACTGGCCGGTCTGCTGAGCAATCCACGCCATCGCACCAAAATCCACATCGCCACAACGCGTGCCCATCACCAGTCCTTCCAGCGGCGTCATCCCCATTGAGGTATCCACGCTTTCGCCGTTGCGCACCGCGCAGATGGACGCCCCGTTGCCGAGGTGAGCAATCACCAGCCCGCTGTCCTCAGGCGAAAGCCCAAGCAACGAATGTGCCTGCCCGGAAACGTAGCGGTGAGACGTGCCGTGGAAACCGTAGCGACGCACGCCAAGCTCTTCAAAATAGCGGTACGGCAACCCGTACAGCCAGGCATGCGGCGGCAGCGTCTGGTGGAAGCTGGTGTCAAACACAGCCACCTGCTGAATGCCCGGGAACAGGCGCTCAGCGGCTTCCACACCGCTTAGGTTGGCGTAGTTGTGCAATGGAGCCAGTGGGGAAACCTGGCGGATCTGTTCGATAACCTGTTCAGTGATAAGGGTCGACTCGCTGAAAAGTTCGCCTCCGTGGGCAATGCGGTGGCCAATTAAGGCCACGCTGCTCATCAGATCGCGTTTCTCCAGCTCCAGGGCGATGGCAGCCAGCGCCCCTTCGTAGTCATGGTGAGCCAGCGTGACTGGCTCACCCCCATTCACGGAAATAAAGGCTTTTTCAGTGTTGATACCGTCTGCAATCCCCGTCATCAGGGCATCACAGTTGCTGGCATCGAGTACCGAAAACTTAACAGAGGACGATCCACAGTTAATAACCAGTACAACCGGAAACTCAATCATGGTGTTACTCCGCTCTTCCTGAGCAATGATTTAGAACAGTTTGTAAACGATATTCAGGATGGTCAGCAGGCCGACAACCGTGACGAAGATGTTCTCGGTTCTGCCTTTGTATTTCGCCAGCGCCGGTGCCTTACGGATGGCATACATCGGCAACAGGCACAGCAGAGAAGCGATTATTGGTGCGCCCATAGCTTCGATAAGGTCGAGAATGTTCGGGTTGGCATATGCCACAACCCAGGTCGAACCCATGATGAAAATCATGCTGATGGTGTTCAGTTTGCGAAGGGAGACTTTCTTCTTATCACCCTTGTAACCAAACTTGAGGATCAAGCCGTTCAACCCTTCCAGGGTGCCCAGGTAGTGGCCGAAGAAAGATTTGAAGATAGCGACCAGCGCGATAATGGATGCACCATATTCCAGAATCGTAGCGAACGTAGATTTGGTACCCGACATCGATGCGAAGTGGTTCGCCAGGTAAGAAAGTACCGGAATGTTCTGCGCTTTGGCGTCCGCCATGTTCTGCGGAGAGAGCGTAAACAGGCAGCTAAAGGCGAAGAACATCACCACCGCCACCATCAGCATACTGGCGCGACCAATGATTTTGGAACATTTCTGCTCGGTGAACTCTTTACCAAACTCCGGCTCGTACTCTTCACGTTTAGAGACCACAAATGAGGAGACGATAGGTGAGAAGTTAAAGGAGAAGACCATGATGGAAATCCCCAGCCAGACCGTCACCAGAATGCCGTCATGGCCGGTGAAGGTGATATCGCTCAGGTTGACCTGGTCGATAACTGCGGAGTTCCAGTAAGGGATCAGCGACAGGGAAATCAGCACCAGACTGGCGATAAACGGGAACACCAGGAAGCTCATCACCTTCACCATCAGGTCTTTACCGAACCAGATGACAAAGGCCATCAGCAGCAGCAGGAACAGTGCCACAAAGCCACGGTTCAGCGCTGGCATCTGGAGCTGGTTTTCCCAGAAGGTCATGAAGGTGTTGGTAATGGTGACACCGTAAATCCACAGCAGTGGGCAAATCGCAAAGAAGTAGAGGAAGGTGATCACCACCCCACCGGTCTTACCAAAGTGCTCCTCCACCGTTTCGGTGATATTTCCGGAGACGTTGCTCCCGGACAGACACAGACGGGCCAGCGCACGGTGGCAGTAAAACGCAATTGGGAACGCGAGAAGCAGCATCAGCAGGATAGGGATCAAGCCGCCAAAGCCTGCACGAATAGGGAAGAACAGCACACCGGCACCGATTGCGGTACCAAACAGGCCGAGCGTCCAGGTGGTATCAGACTTACGCCAGGTCGACGTTTTTGTCTGGCCAACGATAATGCTTTCAGTGTTGCTCATAGGTCATCCTTATGCGTCAACGAAGCCGGTGATTTGGGAAACACGGGAGAGATCGATATTGCCGCCGGAAATAATGCTGACGGTTTTACGCCCCTGAATATAGTGGTCGAGCTTGCCGCTTAATAACGCGGCACAGGCCAGCGCACCAGCACCTTCCGTCACCACTTTATTTCGCTGAATGAGGGCAATCATGCTGTTGCGAATATCGTCTTCGCTGACCAGCACAATGTCATCGACCAATTCACGAACAATTTCGAAGGTTAAATTACCCGGGCGAGAAACATCGCAACCGTCTGCTAATGTTCCCGTCACACGGTGGGTCATGATTTCCCCGGCATAATACGATGCCGCCATGCCGTGAACGTTTTCAGACTGCACGCCGATAATATTGATGGTTGGGTTAATGGATTTAATGGCTGTCGCAATCCCGGCAATTAAACCGCCACCACCGATGGGCACAATCACGTTATCAACGTCGTACAAGTCTTCGAGAATTTCCAGACCGATAGTGCCCTGGCCTGCAATCACTTTAGGATCATCATAGGGTGGAATAAAAATGCGCCCTTCCATCTCAACGATTTCGCTCACTTTAGCGATGGTGTCATTGAAGTTCTCGCCGTGTAACACTACTTCTGCCGAGTAGTCACGGGTTGCCGCGACTTTGGATTTCGGCGCACCCATCGGCATCACTACTTTGCCGTCGATACCCAACATCGCGCAGGAGAGCGACACGCCCTGTGCGTGGTTCCCGGCCGAGCAGGCCACCACACCTTTGCGTTTTTCAGCATCGGTCAGCGAGCTTAATTTATTAAACGCACCGCGTATTTTAAAAGAGCCGGTACGCTGCATATTTTCAAATTTCAGGAATATCTCACCCTTACAACGCTCGCTGAGATAATTTGAACGCGGCATACCTGTTTTATATATTTTTCCCGCCAGTCGTTTTCTGGCATCCTGAATATCTTCAATTGTCACCGGGAGATCGTAGGTAATGTGCATAATATCCTCGTTATAATAATTCGTTTTCTTCAGGCAAAGTCAGGGTATCAGAGCATCGGTAAAATAAGCTCTGGGTGTTTTTTAAGAGATTTAACGTCAATCAGATAATTAATTAATCATCGTCGTCTTTCACTGTCGAGTGACGAATATTGTTTTGCCAGTTCAACTAATACTGACGCCGATTTTTTAATACGATAATTTTTCGACCACACCGCGGCATACCGTGCTACGGGTAATTCATCTTCAACTGGCAGGACAATAAACTGGTCAGAACCGAACGGTGCAATCATGTCGCGCGGAATGACCGTCAGGTAATCGGCATTCAGGACAAGGTTATAAATGGTGACGACGGAATCGGTCTGGACGATATTTTCAATGCTGATGTGGTTGTCTTGCAGGGTGGTCAGAAGTTCTTTGTAGTAGCCCATATCGGTTTGCGGCATCACCCACTGTTCATGCGTGAGCGATGCCAATGTAGTCGATCCGGTACACGTTCGTGATTTGCTTGCCACCAGTACAAACTCGGATTCAAACAGTGGCTCAACGTGGAGATCCTGCAGCAGCATTTCATCGCTCAGCGTGCCAATGGCGAAATCCAGTCGACCATCACGAATGGCGGGCAGGAAAGAAGAGAGCTGCGCTTCATACATGGAAACTCGTGCTTTTGGGAACACTTCCTTGAATTTTTTGATCATTTCTGACAGGAAAGTGAAGCCAATCAGCGACGGATAGCCAAAGGAGACATCCATGACGGTGCTGAAACTGAGGCTGTTAATTTCGCTCACCATGTTTTTCATTTCACGGGTGATCGACTCAGAGTATGACAGCAGAACCTGGCCTGCCGCGGTCAGTTTTACGCCGGTGTTTTTCCGCACCATGACTTCAACGCCGAAGTAGGATTCGATATCGCTGATAATTTTGCTGACCGCGGGTTGCGTCAACCCCAGTTGTCTTGCAGCAGAACCTATGGAGCCACTTTTAATGACTTCCTGAAATACAACAAGGTGCTGTGTTTTCGGTAGAATAATAGTGTTCATAATATTCTGCGTATATTTCCCTATGACGGGGTGGATTCTACTCAATATTGTTTCGGGGGGTATGTGCTGTTACTCACAATTTGCCTTTTCGCATCATTACCCACCGTCAAAAAACACAATAAAAAACATAAAAATCAACAACATAAACATTATCGAATACATTATTTGAATGACATTTATCAACAAAAATAGCAGTAATAAATTTATTTTATGGCGATAACCACGATGAATCTTTCACACTTTAAAATATCAATTAAGACTATCTTTCAGGCAATTAAAGGCTAATAAACAATCACCGCGCAATTAAAATAATCTTATGTTTTATCAAATAAATTGACAACGCGTTTACTGACCGGGTCTAAATAGTGGGATACATCACACATTCATTGGGAAAATGTTTTTGGATTCAATATATGTTTATCAAATAAGATAAAATCAGACATCATTAGAGCAACATTATTAACAAATAAAAAACACTGGAAAATAACCATTTTTCAGTGCGAAATTTTGTGATTACGATCACCAGTGGATGATGAATAAAATCCATCGCGGTAAAAATAGTGAAATGTGCTTAGTGTCGCAAAATTGAGAATTGATGTCGTTTGCAAACATTGCCGGGGGGCGCTTCGCTTACGCAACCTACAAAAAACCAAAAGCAAAAACCCCGCCGAAGCGGGGTTCTTTAAGAAGTGAAACTGACCGATAAGCCGGGTTCTGTCGTGGACAGTCATTCATCTAGGCCAGCAATCGCTCACTGGCTCAAGCAGCCTACCCGGGTTCAGTACGGGCCGTACCATGTGAACCCCTATTTGGCCTTGCTCCGGGTGGAGTTTACCGTGCCACGGACTGTTACCAGCCGCGCGGTGCGCTCTTACCGCACCCTTTCACCCTTACCTGATCCTGCTTGCGCAGGCCATCGGCGGTTTGCTCTCTGTTGCACTGGTCGTGGGTTTCCCCCCCAGGCGTTACCTGGCACCCTGCCCTATGGAGCCCGGACTTTCCTCCCCTCCGCCCGTCTCCCCCCGAAAGGGGACGACGACGAAGCGGCGACTGTCTGGTCAGCTTCGGCGCGAAGTATAGAGGGTTTAGCCGCCGCTGTCACCTTTGCGTGTATATCCCTGTCTTCACTATCGTCTGAGCGCCACTGATGGCAGGAAGACTTTCTTTACCAGATTCCTGGGGCGAGCCAAAAATCATCCCTTCACCAGCACCACCTCAACGCCACTTTTCCGCAATCCTTCCAGGCTCTCCGCCGGGATCCCTTCATCGACAATAATCATATCAATCCGTTGCGTATCAATAATCTTATGCAGACTGGAGCGGTTAAATTTGCTGGAATCGGTCACGACGATGATCCGCTCTGCTACCTCGCACATCTTGCGATTCAGCCGGGCTTCATCCTCATTGTGTGTGCTCACACCACGATCGAGATCGATGGCGTCGACACCCAGGAACAGCAGGTCAAAGTGGTAATTCTGTAATGACTGCTCGGCCTGATCGCCATAGAAAGATTGCGACTGGCGGCGCAAATGCCCGCCGGTCATCAGCAACTCAACCCCTTCCGCTTCCAGCAAGGCGTTCGCCACGTTCATCCCGTTGGTCATGGCAATCACATCCGTATGCTGACGAAGCATACGGGCGATTTCAAACGTCGTGGTGCCGGAGTCCAGAATGATGCGATGCCCAGGCTTCACCAGCCCGGCAGCCACCTGCGCGATGCTGCGCTTTACCGCCGTATTCAGCGAGCTTTTGTCTTCCACGGAAGGCTCCGCACCTGGCACATTGCCTTCACAAATCAGCGCGCCACCATAAGCGCGTACGGCAATGCCTTGTTTCTCAAGAAACGCCAGGTCATTGCGGATCGTCACCGTCGACACGCCGTATAAATGCGAAAGATCGTTAACCTGTACACTTCCCTGCGCCCGCAACCGCTGAATGATTTGTTCTCGCCTTTCACTGGTGCCGACGATGCGCTTTTCTGCGGAAGAATCGGTGCTGCTCATAGGAGTTCCTTAATCAATAAACTTTCGTTTCATTTCGTTTTACTTATTAAGGCCTTTCTTTTACGGGAATGCAAGCCCTGTCAGGCCATCATAAGCCGCTTCTCCCGGCGCTGAAACCTTTCATTATGTTTCTTTTGTGAAACAGATCGGAAAACTATTATCTTTCGTTTTATTTTTACAACACCATAATGCAGTATCAAATGAAACAAAACGAAAGATGAATACCATCACCATCCGAAATGGAGAGGAAAGTGAAACATCTGACAGAAATGGTGGAACAACATAAACGGGGGAATTCAAACGGGATTTATGCCGTCTGTTCCGCACATCCGTTGGTACTTGAAGCTGCAATTCGTTACGCCCATTCGCATCATACGCCGCTGTTGATTGAAGCCACCTCTAACCAGGTGGATCAGTTCGGGGGTTATACCGGCATGACACCCGCCGATTTCCATGGGTTTGTCTGCCAGCTGGCGGAGTCACTCGGTTTCCCGACATCACAGCTGATCTTCGGCGGGGATCATCTTGGCCCAAACCGCTGGCAAAACCTGCCTGCGCTTCAGGCGATGGCAAATGCCGACGATCTGATCAAAAGCTATGTCGCAGCCGGATTCAAAAAGATCCACCTCGACTGCAGCATGTCCTGTGAGGACGATCCGGTTCCCTTAACCGACGCTATCGTCGCCGAACGCGCAGCACGTCTGGCAAAAATTGCCGAAGCAACCTGCCGCGAACAGTTTGGTGTCTCTGACCTGGTCTATGTTATCGGCACTGAGGTTCCTGTGCCGGGCGGCGCACATGAGACGCTGACCGAACTCGACGTCACCACACCTGAAGCTGCGCGTGCCACACTTGAGGCGCACCGCCACGCGTTTGAAAAGGAAGGCTTAAACGACATCTGGCCGCGCATTATTGGCCTGGTGGTTCAGCCCGGCGTAGAGTTCGACCACGCACACATCTGCGACTATCAGCCACACAAAGCCGTCGCGCTGAGTGACATGGTTGAAGCATACGACACGCTGGTGTTTGAAGCGCACTCCACCGATTACCAGACGCCGCAGGCGTTGCGCCAACTGGTGAAAGATCACTTTGCGATCCTGAAAGTTGGCCCGGCGCTCACCTTCGCCCTGCGCGAAGCACTGTTCTCTCTGGCTGCTATTGAAGAGGAACTGTTGCCGGCTAAAGCCAGCTCTGGCCTGCGTCACGTGCTGGAAAACGTGATGCTCGATCGCCCGGAATACTGGCAGAGCCACTATCACGGTGACGGTAATGCGCGACGCCTGGCGCGTGGCTATAGCTACTCTGACCGCGTGCGTTATTACTGGCCAGACAACCAGATTGACAATGCCTTCGAGCGACTGGTGCGCAACCTGGCAGATGACCCTGTTCCGCTGCCGCTGATCAGCCAGTACCTCCCGCTGCAATACAGCAAAGTTCGCGAGGGTGCTCTCAAGTCAACACCGCGGGAACTCATCATCGACCACATTCAGGACATACTCCAGCAGTACCACACCGCCTGCGAAGGCGTAACGACTCAACACGTATAATTAAAAAAGAGGAAAACGCTATGCCAAACATTGTCTTATGCCGCATTGATGAACGTTTAATTCACGGTCAGGTAGGTGTGCAGTGGGTTGGATTCGCCGGGGCGAACCTGGTTCTGGTGGCGAATGACGAGGTTGCAGAAGATCCGGTTCAACAAAACCTGATGGAAATGGTGCTCGCGGAAGGGATCGCCGTGCGCTTCTGGTCGTTACAAAAAGTGATCGACAACATTCACCGCGCTGCCGATCGCCAGAAAATTCTGCTGGTCTGTAAATCGCCCACAGATTTTTTGACGCTGGTTGAGGGCGGTGTGCCCATCACCCGTATCAACGTAGGAAATATGCATTATGCCAACGGCAAACAACAAATTGCCAAAACGGTCTCTGTAGACGCGAACGATATCACTGCGTTCAACGGCCTGAAAACCGCCGGGGTGGAATGCTTCGTTCAGGGCGTTCCGACAGAGGCTGCTTTGGATCTCTTTAAACTGCTCTGAGGGATTCACAATGGAAATTAGTCTGTTGCAGGCCTTTGCGCTGGGCATTCTCGCCTTTATCGCCGGCCTGGATATGTTTAACGGCTTAACACATATGCACCGCCCGGTGGTACTTGGGCCACTGGTCGGCCTGATCCTGGGCGATCTGCACACCGGTATTCTGACTGGCGGTACGTTAGAACTGGTCTGGATGGGACTGGCTCCTCTGGCTGGCGCGCAACCACCAAACGTAATTATCGGTACCATCGTGGGTACCGCGTTTGCCATCAGCACAGGAGTGAAGCCAGATGTTGCCGTTGGCGTCGCCGTTCCGTTTGCTGTTGCCGTTCAGATGGGGATCACTTTCCTGTTCTCGGTGATGTCCGGCGTAATGTCCCGCTGCGATCGTATGGCGGCCAATGCCGACACTCGCGGTATTGAACGGGTCAACTATCTGGCACTGCTGGCGCTCGGCGTCTTCTATTTCCTGTGCGCTTTCCTGCCGATCTACTTTGGTGCTGAACACGCGAAAACCGCCATTGATGTTCTGCCGGAACGTCTGATTGACGGCCTCGGCGTCGCGGGCGGCATCATGCCAGCTATCGGCTTTGCTGTGTTGCTGAAGATCATGATGAAAAACGTCTACATCCCGTACTTCATTATCGGTTTTGTGGCTGCAGCCTGGCTCAAACTTCCGGTGCTGGCCATTGCGGCTGCTGCCCTGGCGATGGCCCTGATCGACCTGCTGCGTAAATCTCCTGAACCGACGGCTCCTTCAGCCCAGAAAGAGGAATTCGAAGATGGCATCTAATCAAACCACTCTGCCGGGTATTTCTGAAAGCGAAGAGACCCTGCTCACCGGCGTCAATGAAAACGTCTACGAAGACCAAACCATCGGTGCCGAGCTGACGAAAAAAGATATTAACCGCGTCGCCTGGCGCTCTATGCTGCTGCAGGCATCGTTCAACTACGAACGTATGCAGGCGTCCGGCTGGTTGTATGGTCTGTTGCCTGCGCTGAAAAAGATCCACACCAACAAGCGGGATCTGGCACGCGCCATGAAAGGTCACATGGGCTTCTTCAACACCCACCCATTCCTCGTGACCTTTGTTATCGGCATCATTCTGGCAATGGAGCGCTCTAAGCAGGATGTGAACAGCATTCAGAGCACCAAAATTGCCGTAGGCGCACCGCTCGGTGGTATCGGTGACGCGATGTTCTGGCTGACCTTACTTCCCATTTGCGGTGGTATTGGTGCCAGTCTGGCATTGCAAGGCTCCATTCTTGGCGCGGTGGTCTTTATCGTGCTGTTTAACGTGGTGCATCTCGGCCTGCGTTTTGGCCTGGCGCACTACGCTTACAGAATGGGCGTAGCAGCGATTCCGCTGATCAAAGCCAACACCAAAAAGGTCGGTCATGCGGCCTCCATCGTCGGGATGACGGTAATTGGCGCACTGGTGGCAACTTATGTACGCCTGAACACTACGCTCGAAATCAAGGCGGGTGATGCGGTCGTTAAACTGCAAACCGACGTCATCGACAAGCTCATGCCCGCCTTCCTGCCGCTGGTCTATACCCTGACCATGTTCTGGCTGGTACGCCGTGGCTGGAGCCCGCTGCGCCTGATTGGCATTACCGTGGTACTGGGCGTTGTGGGTAAGTTCTGTCACTTCCTGTAAAAGCAAAGAGGTTGCGATGTTAGGCATTATTTTGACGGGTCACGGCGGTTTTGCCAGTGGGCTTGAGCAGGCGATGAAGCAAATCCTCGGCGAACAACCGCAGTTTATCGCCATCGATTTTCCGGAAACGTCCACCACCGCGCGGTTGACCGCCCAGCTCGAACAGGCGATGAGCGAGCTGGACGAGCAGCACGATATTGTGTTTCTCACCGATCTGCTGGGCGGCACACCGTTCCGCGTGGCTTCAACGCTCGCGATGCAAAAACCGGGCAGTGAAGTGATAACCGGTACTAACCTGCAGTTATTGCTGGAGATGGTACTGGATCGCGATGGGTTAAGCAGCGAAGCGTTTCGACTGCAGGCGCTGGAGTGCGGGCATCGTGGCCTGACGAGCCTGGTGGATGAACTGGGACGCTGTCACGAGGAAGCACCGGCTGAGGAAGGGATATGAGCCAGCTGCTGCGCGCGCGCCGTGTTCTCACAAAACAGGGCTGGTTGAACGACCACCAGCTCTGCATGGCGCACGGGGTGATCACGGCAATTGACCCCATCCCAGCGGGCGTTACCGCTCGTGATGCCGAACTGCTTTGCCCGGCATATATTGATACCCACGTGCATGGCGGTGCGGGCGTGGATGTCATGGATGATGCACCAGATGTGCTGGATACGTTAGCCCTGCATAAAGCGCGTGAAGGGGTGGGTGCATTTTTGCCCACCACCGTCACCGCGCCGCTTGAGGCTATCCACGGGGCACTCAGGCGAATCGCCCGGCGCTGTCAAAACGGTGGCCCCGGGGCACAAATTCTGGGTAGTTATCTGGAAGGTCCGTACTTTACGCCGCAGAACAAAGGGGCGCATCCGCCGGAACTGTTCCGGGAGCTGGATATCGCTGAGCTGGACGCGCTCATTGCTGTCTCACAAAACACCCTGAGCGTGGTGGCGCTTGCTCCAGAAAAACCCGGCGCATTAGAGGCAATTCGTCACCTGAAACAACGGGGTGTACGCGTTATGCTGGGCCACAGTGCCGCCACCTACGATCAAACCCTCTCTGCGTTTGATGCGGGCGCAGATGGACTGGTGCACTGTTATAACGGCATGACGGGGTTGCATCACAGGGAACCAGGCATGGTGGGCGCAGGGCTGACTGACCCGCGGGCATGGCTGGAGCTGATTGCTGACGGGCATCACGTCCACCCGGGTGCCATGCGGCTGTGCAGCTGCTGCGCGAAGGATCGTATGGTACTGATTACCGATGCTATGCAGGCTGCAGGAATGCCGGACGGGCGCTATACGCTGTGTGGTGAAGAGGTCACCATGCAAAGCGGTGTTGTCCGTACCGCCTCCGGTGGCCTGGCGGGCAGCACGCTGTCGCTGGATGCCGCAGTGCGTAACATGGTGGAGCATGCACGGGTAACGGCAGAGGACGCTATTCATATGGCTTCGCTGCACCCTGCCCGCCTGCTGGGTATTGATAACCAGCTCGGATCGTTAGCGCCGGGCAAACGCGCAAATATTATCTCGCTGGACGCTGGGTTACACCTCCAGCAGATCTGGATCCAGGGCCAGGCTCTCCCCCTATAGCCCTTTCATTGTATGTCCTGTTGGCCTTACGACGTGCGATCGTAAGGCCTTTTTTTTCCTTTCCTTAAATCTTTCCTTTTCTTTGTCGATCACACTTTTCGTTTTATTTCTTTTCTTTCATTGAAGTTTCGATTTCTTTTCTATAGATTTTATTTAACTGCTTAAGTGAACAAGTGAAACGAAACGAAAGATAGCGACACGTTTGCCAGCGTCTGA
Source organism: Enterobacter sp. LM3 (assembly GCF_046622475.1). Classification (NCBI taxonomy): domain Bacteria; kingdom Pseudomonadati; phylum Pseudomonadota; class Gammaproteobacteria; order Enterobacterales; family Enterobacteriaceae; genus Enterobacter; species Enterobacter sp. LM3. The sequence continues at coordinate 68,922 of NZ_JBJURN010000016.1, forward strand.
TGTGGAATTCACATGACTAAGGACTGAGTTATGCCAGAAACAAACACCCCCGCTACAACCGGCACATGGACCGAAGAAGAGATCCGCCAACAACCCACTTGCTGGATCCGCTCGCTCAATAACATTGATAGCCTGCGTTCCTCGATCGACAATTTCCTGATGCCGTTGCTGCGCAAGCACGATCTTAAGATCGTGCTGACTGGCGCGGGCACATCCGCGTTTATCGGTGACATCATTGCTCCCTGGCTCGCCAGCCACACCGGGAAAAGCATCACTGCCGTACCGACAACCGACCTGGTCACTAATCCAATGGATTATCTCAGCGCCGCGCATCCTCTGTTGTTGGTCTCTTTTGCTCGCTCCGGCAATAGTCCGGAAAGCGTGGCCGCCGTTGAACTGACGAATCAGTTTGTGCCGGAGTGCTACCACCTGTCGATAACCTGCAATGAGGCGGGAAGTTTGTACCAGAACACGGTCGACAGCGATAACGCTTTTGCCCTGCTGATGCCTGCCGAAACCCACGATCGCGGGTTCGCCATGACCAGCAGCATTACCACCATGATGGCGAGCTGCCTGGCGGTATTCGCGCCAGAAACAATCAACAGCCAAACCTTCCGCGACGTCGCCGATCGCTGTCAGGCGATCCTGTCCTCGCTCGGTGATTTCAGCCACGGCGTCTTTGGCAACGACTCCTGGAAACGGATCGTTTATCTGGGAAGTGGTGGTCTGCAGGGTGCAGCGCGTGAATCGGCGCTGAAAGTGCTGGAACTGACCGCAGGCAAACTGGCGGCCTTTTATGACTCGCCTACCGGTTTCCGTCACGGGCCTAAATCACTTGTAGATAACGAAACGCTGGTGGTGGTGTTTGTCTCCAGCCATCCGTATACGCGTCAGTACGATCTCGATCTACTGGCGGAACTGCGCCGCGACCGCCAGGCCATGCGCGTGGTGGCTATCGCCGCTGAAAATGATCCGGTCATTGAAGCTGGCCCGCATATCCTGTTGCCACCTTCCCGCCCGTTTATCGATATGGAGCAGGCGTTCTGCTTCCTGATGTACGCCCAGGTCTTTGCGCTCACGCAGTCGCTTAACGTAGGCAATACGCCAGATACACCATCGGCGAGCGGCACGGTTAACCGTGTTGTGCAGGGCGTGGTTATTCATCCGTGGCAGCTTTAAGAGGATCGCATCATGAGCATTATCTCAACGAAATACCTTCTGCAGGACGCTCAGGCAAAAGGCTATGCCGTTCCGGCATTCAACATCCATAACGCTGAGACGATCCAGGCGATCCTCGAAGTGTGCAGTGAAATGCGATCGCCGGTGATCCTCGCGGGCACGCCGGGCACCTTTAAGCACATTGCGCTGGAAGAGATTTACGCCCTGTGCAGCGCTTACTCCCTCACTTACGACATGCCGCTGGCGCTGCATCTCGATCACCATGAATCGCTGGATGATATTCGTCGCAAAGTCCACGCCGGTGTGCGCAGCGCAATGATTGACGGCAGCCATTATCCGTTTGAGCAAAACGTGAAGCTGGTGAAATCGGTGGTCGATTTCTGCCACCTCAACGACTGTAGCGTCGAGGCCGAACTGGGCCGTCTGGGGGGTGTGGAAGATGACATGAGCGTCGATGCGGAAAGCGCCTTTCTGACCGACCCGCAGGAAGCGAAACGCTTCGTTGAACTGACCGGCGTCGACAGCCTTGCCGTTGCTATTGGTACCGCGCACGGTCTCTATACCAAACGTCCGAAAATAGACTTCCAGCGGCTGGCCGAGATCCGTGAAGTGGTGAGTGTACCGCTGGTACTGCACGGTGCAAGCGATGTGCCGGATGACTACGTTCGCCGCACTATCGAACTGGGCGTTTGCAAAGTCAACGTGGCAACCGAGCTGAAGATTGCCTTCTCAGACGCGGTTAAAGCCTGGTTTGCCGACAATCCACAGGGCAACGATCCGCGCTTCTACATGCGGGTCGGCATGGATGCCATGAAAGAGGTGGTCAGAAGCAAGATTATGGTTTGTGGCTCGGCAGATAAATTAACGCTGAACCCTGCGACGGTATAAATGTGTAAACACCAGACAATGCCTTAAGGAGCAGAAATATGAGCACGCCAAACATTTTGTTAACCCGCATCGACAACCGCCTTGTGCATGGCCAGGTCGGTGTGACCTGGACATCCACTATTGGCGCGAATTTGTTGATAGTCGTTGATGACGAGGTGGCAAAAGACGATATCCAGCAAAAGTTAATGGGAATAACGGCGGAGACTTATGGGTTTGGCATCCGGTTTTTCTCTGTTGAAAAAACCACAGCCATTATCGCGAAAGCCGCACCGCATCAGAAAATTTTCCTGATATGCCGGACACCTGAAACCGTGAAGAAATTGATTGAAGGCGGCGTGCCGCTGAAAGACGTCAACGTAGGAAATATGCATTTCTCTGAGGGTAAGAAACAGATCAGCAGCAAGGTTTATGTCGACGATAACGATCTGAGCAATCTTCGTTTCATTAAACGAAGTGGCGTAAACCTCTTTATTCAGGACGTGCCTGGTGATGCAAAAGAAGGCATTCCTGACTAATTTCGCTGTCTCGACATTCTAAAAAGCGGGTCACGATTACGAGGCAATAAAATGCATGAAATAACATTAGTTCAGGGTTTATCTCTGGCAGCATTAGTCTTCATTTTGGGAATCGATTTTTGGCTGGAAGCACTTTTTCTTTTTCGTCCTATCATCGTCTGTACGCTTACGGGAGCGATACTGGGCGATATCCATATTGGCTTGATCACCGGCGGGCTGACCGAATTGGCGTTTGCCGGGCTAACACCGGCCGGTGGCGTGCAGCCCCCTAACCCCATTATGGCGGGGGTGATGACCACCGTTATCGCCTGGTCAACCGGGGTTGATGCGAAAACGGCCATCGGGCTTGGCCTGCCGTTTAGCCTGCTGATGCAGTACGTCATCCTGTTCTTCTACTCGGCATTTTCTCTGTTTATGTCCAAAGCGGACAACTGTGCGGAAGAGGCTAACACTGCGGCATTTGCGCGTCTCAACTGGACAACAATGCTTATCGTCGCCAGCACTTACGCCATTATCGCTTTTCTTTGTACCTACCTGGCACAGGGTGCAATGCAGGCGCTGGTAAAAGCGATGCCCGGCTGGCTCACGCATGGCTTCGAAGTCGCGGGGGGTATTTTGCCTGCCGTGGGCTTTGGCTTACTGCTTCGCGTGATGTTTAAGGCACAGTACATCCCTTATCTGATCGCTGGCTTTCTGTTTGTCTGTTACATCCAGGTCAGCAACTTGCTGCCTGTCGCCGTATTGGGTGCCGGGTTCGCGGTGTATGAATTCTTTAACGCCAAAGCCAGAAACGCCGCCCAGCCTCCCGCTTCGAGCGTAAAAAACGATGAAGAGGACTACAGCAATGGGATCTGAAATCAGTAAAAAAGACATCACTCGCCTGGGATTCCGCTCCTCTTTGCTCCAGGCCAGCTTTAACTACGAACGTATGCAGGCAGGCGGGTTTACCTGGGCCATGCTGCCAGTGCTTAAGAAGATCTATAAAGACGATAAAGACGGCCTGAGTGCCGCGATGAAAGATCATCTGGAATTTATCAACACACACCCAAACCTGGTCGGCTTCCTGATGGGCTTGCTGATATCAATGGAAGAGAAAGGCGAAAACCGCAGCACGATCAAAGGGCTGAAAGTGGCTCTCTTCGGGCCCATTGCCGGGATTGGGGATGCAATTTTTTGGTTTACGCTGCTGCCGATTATGGCCGGGATCTGCTCGTCCTTCGCCAGCCAGGGAAATTTACTGGGACCCATCCTCTTCTTCGCTGTTTATCTCGCGATTTTCTTCCTGCGCGTCGGCTGGACACACGTAGGGTATTCCGTAGGGATCAAGGCGATCGATAAGGTGCGGGAAAATTCGCAGATGATTGCCCGCTCGGCAACCATACTGGGGATTACGGTGATTGGTGGGCTAATCGCCTCGTACGTCCATATCAATGTAGTGACGACGTTCGCCATCGACAGTACCCATAATGTTGCACTCCAGCAGGATTTCTTCGACAAAGTGTTCCCCAATATTTTGCCAATGGGGTACACACTGCTGATGTATTACCTGCTGCGCGTGAAGAAAGCGCATCCTGTGCTGTTGATTGCAATTACCTTTATGCTGGCCATTGTCGGCTCTGCCTTCGGAGTTCTTTAAATGAGTACGATCGCTTTTCAGGACTATCCTGACTACGAAAGCCTGAGCGAAGCGGCCAGCAAGCATTTGCTGACCCTGGTTCAGTGCAAGCCCGATGCGGTGATTTGCGTGGCAACGGGAGCAACCCCTCTGCTGACCTACCAACGTTTCGTCGACAAAGTAAAAGCATACGGGATCGATATCAGCGGAGTGACCTTTGTGAAGCTGGATGAGTGGGTAGGACTGGCACCTGATAATCCTGCAACCTGCGAGGTCTTCCTGCAGCAACATCTACTTAAGCCACTCGGCGTTGCTCCTGAGCGCTACATTGCATTTGCCTCTGACAAAGCGGATCAACATGAGTGTAACCGTGTAACCAGAGACATCGCGGCGCGCGGTGGTCTGGATCTCTGCGTGTTAGGCATTGGCAAAAACGGGCATCTGGGGCTAAACGAACCGGATGACTGGCTGGAGCCAGGTTGCCATATTACCTCTCTCGACGAACGTACGCGGATGCATGAGATGCTCAGAGCGGCAGGCACATCGGTAGAACAAGGCATCACGCTAGGCTTGCAGGATATGCTGGCAGCAAAGGACGTTTTGTTGCTAGTGGCCGGAGAAGGTAAACAACAAGCGTTTTCGGCAATGAAAGAAGGGAAAGTGTCAACGAAAGTACCGGCGTCCTTCCTTTGGCTACACCCGAAAACGTCTTGTCTTTATTGCACGATGTAAGATGCAGAGAGTATCAGGCAGGTCAGCATGATCTGCCTGCCTTTTCTTTTCCGACTGTTTTTGATTTGCCGGATAAGGCGCAACCGCCACCCGGCAAAACAAACGCGCCAGGTTTTACTCCCCCTGCTGCTCCAGCGCATACTTATACAGCGCATTCTTCTTCACGCCGTGGATCTCCGCCGCCAGCGCCGCAGCTTTCTTCAGCGGCAGTTCCGCCTGCAGCAACGTCAGGGTACGCAGCGCATCAGCAGGGAGCGCATCTTCTTCCGCTTTATGCCCCTCAACAATCAGCACCATTTCGCCTTTGCGGCGGTTTTCATCTTCCTTCACCCATGCCAGCAGTTCACCCACTGGCGCGCCGTGGATGGTTTCCCAGGTTTTCGTCAGCTCACGAGCCAGCACCACATAGCGGGCCTCACCCCAGACGGTAACCATATCTTCCAGGCTTTCCAGCAGGCGGTGAGTGGATTCGTAGAAAATCAGCGTACGCGGTTCCGCTTCCAGATCTTTTAATACATCACGACGGCCTTTAGATTTGGCAGGCAGGAAGCCTTCATAGCAGAAGCGATCGGACGGCAGACCCGCCGCGCTTAATGCCGCAATGGCAGCACACGGCCCCGGCAGAGGCACCACGCGGATCCCCGCTTCGCGGCAGGTACGCACCAGATGGTAGCCAGGGTCGTTAATCAACGGCGTCCCCGCGTCGGATACCAGCGCAATGTTCTGCCCTTCTTTCAGCTTCGCCACCAGCGTTTCCGCTTTTTGTTGCTCATTGTGATCGTGCAGGGCAAACAAACGGGCGTTGATCGCGAAGTGTTGCAGCAGTAAACCGGTATGACGGGTATCTTCAGCTGCAATCAAATCAACAGCTTGCAACACAGTGAGCGCACGTTGGGTAATATCAGACAAATTCCCGATAGGAGTAGGTACAATATAAAGCTGGCCTTGAGAATTATCTGCCGTTTCGTGTTGTTTCATTGTTTAGTCCGTATTACCGATTTAATATTGAGCATTGCGTAAAAAATCACTGGATACAGTATGGTACCGTTAACGTTTCTTCGAAAAAAAGCCACGCGCAGCGTGCCGCTTCTGCTGGCAGCCCTGATCTTCGCAGGCTGTGGCACCCAGGCACCCGATCAAACCACTGCCCATATGCAGGGTTCAGCCCAGGCTGATTCTGGCTTTTATCTGCAACAAATGTCGCAGAGTTCAAATGATACCAAGACCAACTGGCAATTACTCGCCATTCGTGCACTCCTGAAAGAGGGGAAAACCCAGCAGGCTGCCGAACTGTTCAACCAGTTGCCGAAAGATCTTAACGACACTCAGCGTCGTGAGCAGGAGCTGCAGTCTGCCGAACTGAAAGTGGCATTGAAAGATTTCGCGGCTGCGAAAAAGATCCTCGGTAATATCGACGTGAGCACGCTTGATAAAAACCAGCAGGCTCGTTTCTGGCAGGCCGGTATCGCCGCAGAGCAGGGCCATCCTTCCCTGACGCTGCTGCGTGCTCTGGTCGCTCAGGAGCCCCTCCTCGGTGGGACGGACAAGCAGAAAAATATTGATGCTACCTGGCAGACGCTCGCCTCCATGACTCAGGAACAGGCCCAGGCGCTGGTCATCAATGCAGACGAAAACGTGTTGCAGGGCTGGCTGGACTTACAGCAAATGTGGTTCAACAACCGCAACGATCCGAAGATGCTGAAAGCGGGTATTACCGACTGGCAAACCCGCTACCCACAAAACCCAGGTGCGAAAATGCTGCCAACACAGCTGGTAAACGTGCAGAACTTTAAACCTGCATCCACCAGCAAAATCGCTCTGCTCCTGCCGTTGAATGGCCAGGCGGCGGTGTTTGGCCGTACCATTCAGCAAGGCTTTGAAGCGGCGAAAAACGGTACTCCTGCGGTAACAGGCAGTGCCGTTCCTGCTCAGGCGGCCCAGGCCGCGAACGTGAACGAGGTGGTCAGCCCTTCCACCGCAGAGACCAGTGACCTGACGACAGCACAAACGCCAGCTCAGGGCACCATGCAGAACCCGGTCACCGCGCCTGCCACGCCTGCAGCTGCACCTGCTGTCACACCTGCCCCGGCGGCTCAAGCTCCGGTGGCAACACCGGCTGCTCCAGCGACCAGCACCGCAGTAGCACCGCAACCACAGACTACTCAACCTGCGCCTGCACCTGCACCTGCACCTGCACCGCAGCAGGCAGCACAGCCCCAGAGTGTGGCAACCACCAGCGCCAACCCGGGCACTGAGCTGAAAATCTACGACACCAGCTCTCAGCCGCTCGATCAGGTTCTGGCGCAGGTTCAGCAGGACGGTGCAAGCATCGTTGTTGGCCCACTGCTGAAAAATAACGTGGAATCGCTGATGAAGAGCAATACCACGCTGAACGTGCTGGCGCTCAACCAGCCAGAGCAGGTTCAAAACCGTGCCAACATCTGCTACTTCGCCCTTTCACCGGAAGATGAAGCCCGCGATGCGGCACGTCATATTCACGAGCAGGGTAAACAGGCTCCACTGTTGCTGATCCCACGTAGTTCGCTGGGCGATCGTGTCGCCACTGCGTTTGCCGGAGAGTGGCAGAAACTGGGCGGCGGTATTGTGCTGCAGCAAAAATTTGGCTCGACCTCTGAACTGAGAGCGGGCGTAAATGGCGGCACAGGTATCGCCCTTAATGGCAGCCCGGTCTCTGCCAGCCTGCCACAACAGCAAGGCGTAACTATCGGCGGCCTGACCATTCCTGCCCCACCAACCGACGCGCAAATCAGCGGTGGCGGCAAAGTGGACGCGGCCTATATTGTGGCCACACCGGAAGAAATTGCCTTCATCAAGCCAATGATTGCTATGCGTAACGGTAGCCAGAGCGGCGCAACGCTTTACGCCAGCTCCCGCAGCGCACAAGGTACTGCCGGCCCGGATTTCCGTCTGGAAATGGAAGGTCTGCAATACAGCGAAATCCCTATGCTGGCAGGCAGCAATCCTGCACTGATGCAGCAAGCGCTGAGTACCGTGCATAACGATTACTCTCTGGCGCGGCTGTATGCGATGGGTGTCGATGCGTGGGCGCTGGCGAACCACTTTACCCAGATGCGCCAGGTGCCAGGCTTTGAGCTGAACGGCAACACGGGCGATCTGACAGCAACTCAGGACTGCGTGATTAACAGGAAGTTATCATGGCTCAAATACCAGCAGGGGCAAATCGTCCCGGCCAGTTAAGCCGCAAAGAGACCGGTGACGCGTGGGAGTTAAAAGCGCGTCGCTGGCTTGAAGGCAAAGGACTGCGCTTTATCGCCGCTAACGTTCGCGGACGTGGCGGCGAAATCGACCTGATCATGAAAGACGGTCAAATTATCGTGTTTGTTGAAGTACGCTACCGACAGTCTTCCCGTTTTGGCGGTGCTGCCGCCAGCGTGACGCTCGCCAAACAACATAAATTATTACAGACTGCCCACTTGTGGCTTGCCCGCCATAATGGGAGTTTTGATACTGTGGATTGCCGTTTCGATGTGATAGCCTTCACCGGAAGTGAGATCGAATGGCTTAAAAACGCGTTTGGCGAAGGCGCATAAATAAGATTTAAAGGGATAACGTGCTCGAAAGAATTAAAGTGTGCTTCACAGAAAGCATTCAGACTCAGATTGCTGCGGCGGAAGCCCTCCCGGACGCGATCTCCCGCGCAGCAATGACGCTGGTACAGTCTCTGTTGAACGGCAACAAAATCCTCTGTTGTGGCAATGGCACCTCGGCCGCCAACGCACAGCATTTTGCTGCCAGCATGATCAACCGTTTTGAAACAGAACGCCCCAGTTTACCGGCCATTGCACTAAATACCGATAATGTGGTCTTAACAGCGATTGCTAACGATCGTCTGCATGACGAGATTTACGCGAAGCAGGTGCGTGCCCTGGGTCATGCCGGAGATGTGCTACTGGCGATCTCCACGCGCGGTAACAGCCGGGATATCGTCAAAGCCGTTGAAGCCGCCGTCACTCGCGACATGACCATCGTTGCATTAACCGGCTATGACGGTGGTGAACTGGCGGGGCTGCTTGGGCCGCAGGATGTGGAAATTCGCATCCCTTCTCACCGTAGTGCGCGTATTCAGGAAATGCATATGCTGACGGTAAACTGCTTATGCGACCTAATCGATAACACGCTTTTTCCTCACCAGGATGATTAAGGAGTACTAATGAAGGCTTTATCGACCCTCGCAGTCCTTATGTCTGCACTGTTACTTCAGGGATGTATTGCTGCGGCCGTTGTCGGTACCGCAGCTGTAGGTACAAAGGCAGCAACCGACCCGCGTTCTGTGGGTACGCAGGTAGATGACGGTACGCTGGAGCTGCGCGTCAACAGTGCGCTGTCTAAAGATGAACAAATTAAGAAAGAAGCGCGCATCAACGTGACGGCTTATCAGGGCAAGGTGCTGCTGGCAGGCCAGGCACCGAATATGGAGCTCGCCTCACGTGCTAAACAGATTGCGATGGGTGTAGAAGGTACCACGGAAGTGTTTAATGAAGTGCGTCAGGGCCAGCCAATTGGCCTGGGCACGGCCTCTTCCGATACCTGGATCACCACCAAGGTACGTTCCCAGCTGTTGGGTACAGACCAGGTGAAATCCTCAAACGTGAAAGTGACGACCGAAAATGGCGAAGTGTTCCTGCTGGGTCTGGTCACCGATCGTGAAGGGAAAGCGGCTGCCGATATCGCCAGCCGGGTGAGCGGTGTGAAACACGTCACCACCGCGTTTACCTATATCAAGTAAGCAGAACGCAAAACTGCAGGCCCGGTAGGCGTCATCAACGCTACCGGGCTTTTTTATATCAGCGCAATACACCCCACAATCACCCCGCTTAACGCCACCAGCCCCGCAGTCAGCCACAGCGCTTTCGCCGGGAATGACTTTCTCAGCATGATAAGTGACGGCAGGCTGATCGCCGGCAGTGTGATGAGTAGCGCCAGCGCCGGGGCGGTTCCCATACCGGCCAGCATCATGGTTTGCACAATGGGGATTTCCGCCGCGGTTGGGATCACAAACAGGCAACCTGCAACCGCCATCGCCACTACCCACAGCAGCGTATTGTCGATTGCCCCGTCCGCATGCGGGAAGAGCCAGACACGCGCGGCCCCCAGAACCAGCACCGCCAGGATATAAACCGGGATTGTGCTCCAGAAAAGCTGCCACAGCGCACTCCCCCAGCGCGCAAAGAAACCACCCTGCGGCTCCCCCATCTCCAGCTCGACAGGGGCTGGCTCAGGTTCGTTGTCTTTCACCAGGTTTTGTACCAGCGTCGCCACCACCAGCACCGTCAGAAGCCCAGCCACCAGACGGATAACGGCAAAATGCCAGCCAAGCACAAAGCCCATAAATACCAGCGTTGCCGGGTTTAACAGCGGGTTGCCCATCCAGAACGCGAGCGCACCGCCCATTGATACGCGCTGGCGACGCATTCCGGCGGCGACAGGTGCAGCACAGCAAGAACACATCATCCCCGGAAGGGCAAAAATCGTCCCCAGCAGGGTGCCCTGAAAACGTGGTTGACCCAGGGTTTTCACCAGCCAGTGACGCGGAATAAGAACCTGAATCAGCGACCCCAGGATCACGCCGAATACGGCAGCTTTCCAGACCGCAAGGAAATAGACCATCGCATAATCCCACGCCGCCTGCAGCGGGCTGGAATCGGCCTGAGTGAGAATGGATTTACCTATGCTGTGGGTATCGGCGGCGGTGAAAGCTTTACCGTAATACGGCTGCCATTTCACATACCAGAGGCCGACAATAACCACGAGAAAGAAGAGTGCGGGTTTCCACCATTGAACAGGTGTTGCCGCCTGAGATGAAGACTGACCAGTCATAGCATTCCCCGGAGAGTGTTAGAATTAGCCGGGGGAGTTTACGCCTCGCCCTGAGCGATTTCACGCAGTTTTGCCGAAGGGATGATATTCACCCCCTCCTGAGACGGAGCCAGCGCTTCTTTCAGCATCGCGCGCGCCACATCCCGCGCTTCAATAGATTTCCAGTTACCGGGCAGCAACGTAAACAACGGAGCGAAGACAGATTCATTAAAACGCCGTTTTTCGCGGTGCCCAAGCAGCATAGAGGGGCGGACGATCGTCAGGTATTCCCACTTCTGCGCGATCAGCGCCTTCTCCATCTTTCCTTTTACCTTGTTATAGAAAAAGGGAGAGTTTGCATTTGCCCCCATCGAACTGACCACCACCAGATGTCTGGCACCCAGCTTTTTGGCTCTGAGCGCAGTATCAATAACCAGCGCATAATCGGCATGCACAAACGCTGCTTTACTGCCCGCGTCACGCCGGGTCGTGCCCAGGCAGCAAAACGCAATATCAATGGGATCACGCACCTGCGCCAGCGCATCGGTCAGATTAGGATCATGAGGATTAAACACACCGGAGGTATCAGCAAGCGGGCGGCGCGTCGGCGCGGCGATGTAATTCACCTTGCGCTCCTGAATCAGCAGTCGTAGCAAATACCCGCCTACCAGCCCGGTTGCGCCTGTAATTAGCACCTGACTCATACGCTACTCCTGACGTAGCCAGTGGATTTTTTTACCAAATCCCAGTGTGTTATCTGTGAATTTTAGCTCATCAAGGCGGATTTCCCACACCGGCGCTTTAAACGCAAGCGCAACCGGGAAACGGCGAGTGTAGTGTTTACGCTGTACCTCGCTTTCTTCCCCGTCCAGACGGCGGATCTCTCCTTTGAACTGCACCCCGCGGATCTGCGCGACCGTTTTCGGCTGGCCGTTGACCGTACCCGCCACCTTCGCCTGTGGCCCCGTCATTTGTGCATGACGCGTTTTATCTTCGCTCAGGACATAAAAGGCCACGCGTACGGGATCGTAGTAGTAGAACGCGTTTGCACACCACATTTCACCTGCGTCATACACACACCAGGTAACAACATGCTGCTTCGCCAGCCAGCGGTTAATGGCGGCCAGTGTTTCCATTTTCGTTCTCTCTCATGCTATGGTGCGCTCACCTTAACATACTGAATCTGTATACCGTGTGCTGGTTTCTCTATCTTGTCCGAACCGCTGATAATGCCCTCTACACCGGAATAACCACCGATGTGGCGCGGCGTTTCCTGCAACATCAAACGGGGAAAGGGGCAAAAGCGCTGCGGGGGAAAGGGGAATTACAGCTCGCCTTTTCAGCGCCCGTGGGGGACAGATCGCTGGCGCTCAGAATGGAATACCGCATTAAGCAGCTGACGAAGCGCCAGAAAGAGCGCCTCGTCACCGGAGACGGCTCCTTTGAGGCGCTACGCGAGAGCCTGGTTAAAACCGATTGAAGTGGTCGTGGTACTCTACCAGGCCATTCACGCCGTTTAGCGCATCATCTGCCAGACGGTGTACCTGGAAGGCGGATTCAGTGCCCGGCCAGCGGCAACGCAGATCGTAATGCGCCGCCTGCTCGAAACCTAAACGGCTATAGAGTGCCGGTTCGCCCAGCGTCACCACGGCGGCGTAGCCAAACTCATTCAGCGAGTCCAGCCCTTCATAAACCAGCTGACGCGCCAGCCCCTGACCACGGTAGTTCTCATCGACCGCCAGCGGTGCCATTCCTACCCACTGTAGCTCTTCACCCTGAACTGTCACCGGGCTGAAGGCGACATAGCCAACCACCTGCCCTTCGTCATCGGTGGCAACCAGCCCCAGCGTAATCAGGCCGTCTTCGCGGAGATCGTGGACCAGTTGGGCTTCTGCATCGCTCGCAAAAGAACGGCGTAACAACGCATCGATACCCGGTGCATCAATCCCAATTTCAACTCGAATCAGCATGGCTCACCTACTGAAGTGTGTTTACTTTCCGGCGGGGTTTTCAGCCCGGCCTCAACGAAATCTGCCATTTGCATCAACATCACGTGCAGTGCTTTCGGCATCTGCTCCAGCTCAATGGCATCCATTAAATTTTTGACGTACAGACCGAGTTCCGTATCACCTTCAATCACCAGACGGCGCTGGAAGAAGAGCGTATCCGGATCCTGCTTACGCGCGGCGATCATCAACAGATCGCTGGCATTGGCGCTAAAGCTCACATCCGCTTCGGCGGACTCTCGTACGATCAGCTGGTTATTCTCAACCGAAGTAAACCAGCGCAGCCCGATATCACGGACTTCAATACTTAGCCAGCGGCCTTCCAGAAACTCCAGCTCGCCGTCCTGCAGCGCCTGGCGAAACTGCCAGCTCAGCACCTGCTCCAGCACCTGGCGTTTAAGCGCGAACGGTGCCAGTTTTACCGGCACGCTCAGCATTGATGGCCCAAATTGTACGAGACGTGAACGCAGTTTATCCAGCACGAGCTTTACTCCCTGATAGCAATAATCCGGTTATTTTGCCATATCCGGAGGACAACATAGCGGCGTAAATCAACAAACTGTCGTCCGGTGTACCTCATTATTGGTGTCATCAATACGCCATTAGCTGCCTTAAATCAAAAATTGTCGCGTATGGGTTAATTAAAATCCCAGCTCGTTAACAATTTTGCGATCGCAGTGATCGACTTACATCAGGATAAATTATGGAGCTGCTCTGCCCTGCCGGAAACCTTCCGGCGCTTAAGGCGGCCATCGAAAATGGGGCCGATGCGGTCTATATCGGGCTGAAAGACGATACTAACGCCCGCCATTTTGCTGGCCTCAACTTTACGGAGAAAAAGCTTCAGGAAGCCGTTAACTTCGTACACCAGCACCGCCGTAAGCTGCATATCGCCATCAACACGTTTGCCCATCCTGATGGCTACGCACGCTGGCAGCGCGCGGTGGACATGGCGGCGCAATTGGGTGCAGATGCGTTGATTCTGGCCGACCTCGCCATGCTTGAGTATGCGGCAGAACGCTACCCACATATTGAGCGCCACGTCTCCGTTCAGGCATCCGCCACCAACGAAGAGGCCGTGCGTTTTTACCATCGTCATTTTGACGTTGCCCGCGTCGTGCTGCCGCGCGTGCTCTCTATTCATCAGGTTAAGCAACTCGCACGCGTCACGCCAGTGCCGCTGGAAGTTTTTGCCTTTGGCAGTCTGTGCATCATGGCCGAAGGGCGTTGCTATCTTTCCTCCTATTTAACCGGTGAATCACCGAATACCGTCGGAGCCTGCTCACCTGCCCGCTTTGTTCGCTGGCAGCAAACGCCGCAGGGGCTGGAGTCTCGCCTGAATGAAGTGCTGATTGACCGCTATCAGGACGGTGAAAACGCTGGCTACCCGACGCTGTGCAAAGGCCGCTACCTGGTCGACGGCGAGCGTTATCACGCCCTGGAAGAGCCCACCAGCCTCAACACGCTGGAGCTGCTGCCGGAACTGCTGGCTGCCAATATTGCCTCTGTGAAAATTGAAGGCCGCCAGCGCAGCCCGGCCTACGTGAGCCAGGTGGCAAAAGTCTGGCGTCAGGCCATCGACCGTTGCATGGCCGATCCGCAGAACTATGCCCCGCAACCTGTCTGGATGGAGACGCTCGGCGCGATGTCTGAAGGTACACAAACCACGCTTGGCGCGTATCACCGTAAATGGCAGTGAGATAACCATGAAATATTCATTAGGGCCAGTGCTCTACTACTGGCCAAAAGAGACGCTGGAAGATTTTTATCAACAGGCCGCGACCAGCAGCGCAGATGTGATTTACCTCGGCGAAGCGGTATGCAGCAAGCGCCGGGCAACAAAAGTGGGTGACTGGCTGGATATGGCCAAAAGCCTGGCGGGAAGTGGCAAACAGGTTGTGTTGTCGACGCTGGCACTGGTTCAGGCCTCATCTGAACTGGGTGAGCTGAAGCGCTATGTCGAAAACGGTGAGTTCCTTCTGGAGGCCAGCGATTTAGGCGTGGTGAATATGTGCGCCGAACGCAAACTGCCGTTTGTCGCCGGACATGCGCTGAACTGCTATAACGCGGTGACACTGCGCCTGTTGCTGAAACAGGGTATGACCCGCTGGTGTATGCCGGTAGAACTCTCCCGCGACTGGCTGGCAAACCTGCTGACTCAGTGCGAAGAGCTGGGGATCCGCAATCAGTTTGAAGTGGAAGTGCTGAGCTACGGGCATCTGCCGCTGGCCTACTCCGCACGTTGTTTTACCGCCCGTTCGGAAGACCGTCCGAAAGACGAATGCGAAACCTGCTGCATAAAATATCCAAACGGACGCAGTATGCTGTCGCAGGAAAATCAGCAGGTATTTGTCCTCAACGGTATTCAGACCATGAGTGGCTATGTCTATAACCTCGGCAACGAGCTGGCATCGATGAAAGGGCTGGTGGACGTGGTACGCCTGTCACCGCTGGATACGGAAGTCTTCGCGATGCTGGACGCATTCCGCGCCAATGAAAACGGTGCCTCTCCCCTGGCGCTGACGGCCAACAGCGACTGTAATGGCTACTGGAAACGCCTCGCCGGGCTGGAGCTGCAGGCGTAAATTTACACAACATCATTCAAGTTGCATCAAGGCGGCAAGTCTGAGGATCCCCAGGAGCTTACTCAAGTAAGTGACTGGGGTGAACAGACGCAGCCAACACAGAGACAGCGTGAAGGATGAAGTGTAAAAGCTCACTTTGTTAACAACGGTTAGTAATTTTTAATGCACTATTAAAAGATTCACCGTCGACAAAGTGAGCTGTTATGACTGATAAAACCCTTCCGTTTTCGGTGCTGGATCTGGCTCCGATCCCTCAAGGTTCCTCGGCTGGAGTTGCTTTTTCACACTCTCTGGATCTTGCCCGTCTGGCCGAGAAACGAGGTTATCACCGCTACTGGCTGGCCGAGCACCACAATATGGTGGGGATCGCCAGCGCCGCAACCTCAGTGCTGATTGGTTACCTGGCAGCCAATACCACCACACTCCACCTGGGGTCGGGCGGTGTGATGCTGCCGAACCACGCTCCACTGGTGATAGCCGAGCAGTTTGGTACCCTGAATACCCTTTATCCAGGCCGGATTGATTTAGGGCTGGGGCGTGCGCCAGGCAGTGACCAGCCGACCATGCGCGCCCTGCGTCGCCATATGAGCGGCGACATCGACAATTTCCCGCGTGATGTTGCTGAACTGGTGGACTGGTTCGATGCGCGAGATCCGAATCCGCATGTACGCCCGGTGCCAGGCTACGGCGAGAAGATCCCGGTTTGGCTGTTAGGCTCAAGCCTTTATAGCGCACAGCTCGCCGCGCAGCTGGGGCTGCCGTTTGCGTTTGCCTCGCACTTCGCGCCGGATATGCTGCACCAGGCGCTGCATCTCTATCGCACCAACTTTAAACCGTCCGAACGTCTGGAAAAACCGTACGCGATGGTGTGTATCAATATCATTGCCGCCGACAGTAACCGCGACGCAGAATTCCTGTTTACCTCCATGCAGCAGGCGTTTGTGAAATTGCGGCGCGGCGAGACGGGACAGCTACCGCCACCGGTGGAGAATATGCATCAGCTGTGGTCGGCTTCCGAACAGTATGGTGTGCAACAGGCGCTGAGTATGTCTCTGGTGGGGGATAAAACAAAAATCCGTCACGGGCTGGAAGCGGTGCTGCGTGAGACGCAGGCAGATGAAATTATGGTTAACGGACAGATTTTCGATCACCAGGCGCGTTTGCACTCGTTTGAGCTGGCAATGCAGGTGAAAGAGGAAATGTAGCGTGGTGCGGTTTGTTGCCCTCTCCTTGTGGGAGAGGGCAACAAGAGATTTTACGGGTAGACAGGCAGCAGGTTAAAACTCGACAGGACGTGAACCAGCGCGTTGCCAAAACCGAACACCAGAATCAGCGCAATCATCGGTTTGCCGCCCCAGACGCGGAATTTCGGGCTACCGAAGCGTTTACGCGATTTACGCGCCAGCAGTGCCGGGACAATTGCCGCCCAGATAGTCGCAGCCAACCCGGCATAGCCAATGGCGTACAGGAAACCGTTCGGCCACAGCAGACCACCGACAACCGGCGGCAGGAAGGTCAACAGCGCGGTTTTGAAACGCCCCATTGCCGAATCATCAAAGCCAAACAGATCCGCCAGATAATCAAACAGGCCCAGGGTTACGCCGAGGAAGGAACTCGCCACGGCAAAGTTGGAGAACACCACCAACAGCAGATCCAGACTGCGGCTGTTCAGTACCCCGCTCAGTGCCTGAACCAGCACATCAATGTTACCGCCCTTCTGTGCAATACCGATAAATTCAGGGCGCGGAATGTTACCCATCGTCCCCAGCAGCCAAATTACATACAGTCCCAGCGCCAGCAGCGTACCGTAGACCAGACACTTCACAATCGTACGCGGATCTTTGCCGTAATATTTCATCAGGCTCGGCACATTACCGTGATAGCCAAACGACGCCAGACAGAACGGCAAGGTCATCAACAGGTACGGCGTATAAGAGGTATTCACTTCTGCCACGTTAAACAGCGTCGCCGGGGTAACGTGCCCCAGCAGGCTGCCGAATGTCAGGAAGAAGGTAATGACCTTCGCACCCAGCACGATTGCCGTCATGCGACTGACCGCTTTGGTACTCAGCCAGACAATAAACGCCACGCCCAGCGCGAAGCATAGCCCCGCCAGACGGGCCGGGACGTTCAGCGACATCTCCGCAAAGGTATGGTGCAGAATCGAACCACTCGCAGAAATGTATGCGTAGGTGAGGATATAGAGCACAAATGCAATGGAGAGGCCGTTCACCAGGTTCCAGCCTTTGCCCAGCAGGTCTTTGGTGATGGTGTCGAAGCTCGAACCAATGCGGTAGTTCAGGTTAGCTTCGAGGATCATCAACCCGGAATGGAGCATGCAGAACCAGGTAAAGACCAGCGCCGCCAGCGACCAGAAGAACCACGCACCGGACATAACCACTGGCAGGGAAAACATCCCGGCACCAATGATGGTTCCGCCGATGATCACCACACCGCCAAGCAGCGAAGGTGACGTTTGGGTGGTGGTTAGTGTCGCCATACAGCCATTTCTCCAGTCAATAATGCGGTGATGCATTTTAATGTGCAGCACTGTACCAGTACAGGAGTACAAAAGGAATAAAAAAAGCCCCGATAGTGTTTATCGGGGCTGTATATTTTACTTTACGTCAGTTGCGTAAGGCTTACGCGTCACGGCGACGGCTTGAGCCTTCGTCACGACGTGGGCCACGGCTTTCGCGACGTTCGCCGGAGAAACGACGACCTTCACCACCGCGACCTTCGCTGCGACCGCCTTCACGACGTTCGCCACCGAAACCACGACCACCGCCACGACGTTCGCCACCACGGTCAGGACGTGGCTGTGCATCGCCCAGCAGCTGCATGTTCATCGGCTTGTTCAGGATACGGGTGCGAGTAAAGTGCTGCAGTACTTCGCCCGGCATACCTTTTGGCAGCTCGATGGTGGAGTGAGAACCGAACAGCTTGATGTTACCAATGTAACGGCTGCTGATGTCGCCTTCGTTAGCGATCGCGCCAACGATGTGACGAACTTCAACACCATCATCACGGCCAACTTCAATGCGGTACAGTTCCATTTCGCCAGCGTCACGACGCTCACGACGTGGACGGTCTTCACCGCCACGCTCTGGACGGTCACCACGTGGGCCACGGTCATTACGGTCGCCACGACGTTCGAAACGATCGTCACGGTCACGGAATTCACGCTTAGGACGCATCGGTGCATCTGGTGGCACGATCAGGCTACGTTCGCCCTGAGCCATTTTCAGCAGTGCTGCAGCCAGGGTTTCCATGTCCAGTTCTTCGCCTTCAGCAACAGGCTGGATCTGCGACAGCAGCGCACGGTACTGATCCAGATCGCTGCTTTCCAGCTGCTGCTGAACTTTGGCGGCGAATTTTTCCAGGCGGCGTTTGCCCAGCAGATCTGCGTTTGGCAGGTCAGCTTCTGGAATGGTCAGCTTCATAGTACGTTCGATGTTACGCAGCAGACGACGCTCGCGGTTCTCAACGAACAGCAGCGCACGGCCAGCACGACCTGCACGACCTGTACGGCCGATACGGTGAACGTAAGACTCGGAATCCATTGGGATGTCGTAGTTCACAACCAGGCTGATACGTTCAACGTCCAGCCCACGTGCTGCCACGTCGGTTGCAATCAGGATATCCAGACGACCGTCTTTCAGACGCTCCAGAGTCTGCTCACGCAGGGCCTGGTTCATGTCGCCGTTCAGCGCTGCGCTGTTGTAGCCGCTACGCTCCAGAGCTTCAGCCACTTCCAGGGTCGCGTTTTTGGTACGAACGAAGATAATCGCCGCATCAAAATCTTCCGCTTCCAGGAAACGTACCAGCGCTTCGTTTTTGCGCATGCCGTACACAGACCAGTAGCTCTGGCTGATGTCCGGGCGAGTGGTAACGCTGGACTGAATACGCACTTCCTGCGGCTCTTTCATGAAGCGGCGGGTAATGCGACGAATTGCTTCTGGCATGGTTGCAGAGAACAGTGCGGTCTGATGACCTTCCGGGATCTGCGCCATGATGGTTTCTACGTCTTCGATGAAGCCCATACGCAGCATTTCATCTGCTTCATCCAGTACCAGGCCGCTCAGTTTAGAGAGATCCAGAGTACCGCGCTTCAGGTGATCCAGCAGACGGCCCGGCGTACCGACAACAATCTGTGGACCCTGGCGCAGGGCACGTAACTGCACGTCATAACGCTGGCCGCCGTACAGGGCTACCACGTTTACGCCGCGCATATGTTTAGAGAATTCCGTCATTGCTTCTGCAACCTGAACAGCCAGTTCACGGGTTGGAGCCAGGACGAGGATCTGCGGAGCACGCAGATCGGGATCGATGTTGTTCAGCAGCGGCAGCGAGAACGCCGCAGTTTTACCGCTACCAGTCTGGGCCATGCCCAGCACGTCACGACCAGAGAGCAGATGTGGGATACATTCTGCCTGGATCGGAGATGGTTTTTCGTAACCCAGATCGTTAAGGGCTTCAAGGATAGGAGCCTTCAGGCCCAGATCTGCAAAAGTGGTTTCGAATTCAGCCATGTAGTACGAGTGCCTCAATGTCAATGGCGGCCAGTCTACTTAGCTCATCGTGAAAATGATCTGCAATTTTCATTGAAAAGTGTGAACCGGCTCAAATTAGATGTATTGACGAACAACAACGCCCTCACCAGTTAAGGTGATGGCAATCAAAAGATTACGGGCTGATGTTTATGTCGTCAGCTATTGCTGGTCCGATTCTGCCAGGTCGTCGTGCTCCTGGCCCAAGAGCGATAATTCCAACAATGCATAACGGTGCTCAACGAAGTTGTGTACGTTGTTAGCAACCGCTAATTTGAACAGTGCCGTAGCGCTGTCCTTATCCCCCAGACTTAGGTAGTACTTACCTAAATAGAAGTTGGTTTCACTGAGATGCTCAGCGAGCGAGGTGTTATCCGTTGCGTCCGCCTTGAGGCGTTCCATCAGCGTTGCTTCGCTAATGTTGCCCAGGTAGAACTCGACAATGTTCCATCCCCATTGTTCCTTGTCCGATTTATCGAAGCGCTGTTTCAGTGCTTCTTTGGCCTGCTTCTCATCAAGCTTTCGCTCAACGATGTAAAGCCACAGGCTACGGAAAGGATCATTAGGATCGTCATGATAAAACGCCAGCAGATCATCTTGCGCTAACTTATCACGACCGCCGTAATACAATGCGATACCGCGATTCAAGTGCGCGTAGTTGTAAGTTGGATCAAGCTCAAGTACAGAATCAAACGCTTCATAGGCAGCATCAAAATTGCCTGCCTGCGTTAAATAAATGCCTAAGTAGTTGAATACTTCAGGCATATCAGGTCGGATAGCCAGCGCTTGTGAGAAATCATTCCGCGCTAATGCCCTCAGACCGAGACTATCATACAACACTCCGCGCTCATATAAAAGCTGTGCGCGTTCGTCATCGGTTAAAGCCCGACTGGCAAGAATTTGTTCCATGCGTGCCAGAATCACTTCCTGCTGCAAAGTCGGTTGCAATGGCACTGCGAGGACTTCGCTCTTACGCCAGGCAGAGTTGCTGCATCCTGCCAGCGTTAAAGCTGTCGCAACGAAACACCAGCGCAAAAAAGGCTTCATTTCCCACTCCCGAAGACAACAATTGGATGAACGTCCTGTCCCCCGGCGGCTTAACAAGGCGTCCTGCCTGATAATAGGCCCTCCGCAATGCGGAGGGCAAATGGCAACCTTACTCGCCTTGCTGTTCTGCGGCCTGTGCTTCTGGCGCAGCAGCTGGCTGAGACTGCTCGGTTGCTTCTTTAATGCTCAGACGGATACGGCCCTGACGGTCAACTTCCAGAACCTTAACCGGTACTTCCTGACCCATCTGCAGGTAATCGGTCACTTTCTCAACGCGCTTGTCAGCGATCTGAGAGATGTGTACCAGACCTTCTTTACCGCCACCGATGGCAACGAATGCGCCAAAGTCAACGATACGGGTCACTTTACCATTGTAGATGCGGCCCACTTCGATTTCTGCAGTAATTTCTTCGATGCGACGAATAGCAAATTTCGCTTTCTCGCCGTCGGTTGCTGCGATCTTCACAGTACCGTCATCTTCGATTTCGATGGTGGTGCCCGTTTCTTCGGTCAGAGCACGGATAACGGAACCGCCCTTACCGATAACATCTTTGATCTTGTCTGGATTGATCTTGATGGTGTGGATACGTGGAGCGAATTCAGAGATATCACCGCGTGGTGCGTTGATTGCCTGTTCCATCACACCCAGGATGTGCAGACGCGCACCTTTAGCCTGGTTCAGAGCAACCTGCATGATCTCTTTGGTGATACCTTCAATTTTGATATCCATCTGCAGCGCAGAGATACCGTCGCGGGAACCCGCTACTTTGAAGTCCATATCGCCCAGGTGGTCTTCGTCGCCCAGAATGTCAGACAGAACAACAAAGTTGTCGCCTTCTTTCACCAGACCCATTGCGATACCCGCAACAGCGGCTTTGATTGGCACGCCTGCATCCATCAGCGCCAGAGATGCGCCACACACGGAAGCCATTGAAGAAGAACCGTTGGATTCGGTGATTTCAGAAACCACACGAACGGTGTACGGGAATTTATCAGCTTCTGGCATCACAGCCAGCACGCCGCGCTTCGCCAGACGACCGTGACCAATTTCACGACGCTTCGGTGAACCCACCATACCGGTTTCACCTACGGAGTACGGAGGGAAGTTATAGTGGAACAGGAAGCTATCAGTGCGCTCGCCCATCAGTTCATCGATGATCTGTGCGTCACGTGCGGTACCCAGCGTTGCGGTAACCAGCGCCTGAGTTTCGCCACGGGTGAACAGTGCAGAACCGTGAGTACGTGGCAGCACGCCAGTACGAACGTCCAGACCACGGATCATGTCTTTTTCGCGGCCATCGATACGCGGCTCGCCTGCCAGTACGCGGCTACGAACAACGTTTTTCTCGATAGCGTGCAGGATTTCACCGAGTTCGTTAGCGTCCAGCGCTTCGTCTTCAGCAACCAGCGTCGCGATGGTTTCAGACTTGATCACGTCAACCTGAGCATAACGCTCCTGTTTGTCGGTGATGCGGTAAGCATCGCTCAGACGAGATTCTGCCAGTGCCGCAACGCGTGCATTCAGCACGTCGTTAACCGCTTCTGGCTGCCAGTCCCAACGTGGTTTACCGGCTTCTTTCACCAGTTCGTTGATGTTCTGGATAACAACCTGCTGCTGGTCGTGGCCAAATACCACAGCACCCAGCATCTGGTCTTCGCTCAGCAGTTCAGCTTCGGATTCAACCATCAGAACCGCCGCTTCAGTACCTGCAACCACCAGGTCCAGCTTACTTTCTTTCAGCTCTTCCTGCGTTGGGTTCAGTACGTACTGGTCGTTGATGTAACCGACGCGCGCAGCACCGATTGGGCCGTTGAATGGAATACCAGACAGAGACAGGGCAGCGGACGCACCGATCATCGCCACGATGTCCGGGTTAACCTGTGGGTTAACGGAAACAACGGTCGCGATAACCTGCACTTCGTTAACGAAGCCTTCCGGGAACAGTGGACGCACCGGGCGGTCAATCAGACGCGCAATCAGGGTTTCGCCTTCGCTTGGACGGCCTTCACGACGGAAGAAGCCACCCGGGATTTTACCGGCAGCGTAAGTACGCTCCTGGTAGTTCACGGTCAGAGGGAAGAAGTCCTGACCTGGTTTTGCTTTTTTCTGGCCAACTACGGTCACGAATACCGCAGTGTCATCCATGCTTACCATAACAGCAGCAGTAGCCTGACGTGCCATCATGCCGGTTTCCAGCGTGACGGTATGCTGACCATACTGGAATTTACGAACGATCGGATTCAGCAAAATTCTGTCCTTTCTCAAATGTTTGACAGCACACCACCGGTGTGCTGACGATTTAACCCGATCTTCTTCGCATCCTCGCGACTAATGACAACCGACACCCTCATGGGTGAAGCCTCTCATTAGCCGCGCGAACCTCTGCAATGAAGATCATTTATAGCAACAATACAATAGTTTCCAGTGAATTGCTGCCGTCTGGTTGAAAAAAGGGGCCATCAGGCCCCCTTTTCTGAAACTCGCAAGACTTAGCGACGCAGACCCAGACGCTCGATCAGCGCGGTGTAACGTGCAACATCTTTACGTTTCAGGTAGTCGAGCAGTTTACGACGCTGAGAAACCATGCGCAGCAGACCACGACGGCTGTGGTGATCTTTTTTGTGCTCTGCAAAGTGACCCTGCAGGTGGTTAATCTGTGCAGTCAGCAGTGCAACCTGAACTTCGGTAGAACCGCTGTCGTTAGTACCACGACCAAACTCAGAAACGATTTTAGCTTTAGCTTCAACGCTTAGAGACATTTTCAAACTCCAGAATATAAAGAATGTAAGGATGCCGATCTCTAATTCAGCAATCCCAGTATACGACCCGCAGGTTGTTAAACAATTTGCAGATCGTTAAGCGGCGATATTCTACTCGTCTCCCCTGCTTATCGCAAGGTGAGCCGTTATCGCCTTTAGCCTTCGACCGGATATTCCACCACCAGACGACGCGGCGCAACGCGCCCTTCGCCATCCATTTCACCCATGCCGATAAACTTACCGTCATCACCTTCAGTCACGCGTACCAGACCGTCCTGCGGCGCATCCGTTGTGCGAACCGGGTTTCCGTTTTTAAAGTAAACGGACGATGTTAAAGGAAGATTAACGATCGGGAAGTCTGCTGCCGGACTGTCCATCGGCATCAGCAGCGGGTCAAGCAAATCAGCCGGGGAGATCCCCTGCTCTTCAGCCTGTTCAGCCAGCGCGCGAAGGTGTTCAAGGGTCACCATTCGCTCAACCGGGTATTTACTGACGGCCAGACGACGCAGGTAAATAACATGCGCACCGCAGCCCAGCTTCTCGCCCAGGTCATCGATGATGGTACGAATATAGGTGCCTTTCGAACAGTGGACTTCCAGCTCCAGTTCATCACCTTCGTGGCGAATAAAGAGCAGTTCATACACGGTAATCGGGCGGGCTTCACGCGGAACCTCAATGCCCTGGCGCGCATATTCGTAGAGTTTTTTACCCTGATACTTCAGTGCCGAATACATTGACGGCACCTGCAGCGTGTCGCCACGGAAACTCTCCAGCGCGGCATCCAGCTGCTCAGCGCTAAAAGTGACCGGGCGCTCTTCAACTACCTGACCATCGGCATCAGAGGTATCAGTACGCTGACCGAGTTTTGCGATCACCCGATAACGCTTGTCGGAATCCAGCAGATACTGGGAAAACTTTGTCGCTTCCCCCAGGCAGATCGGCAGCATACCGGTTGCCAGCGGATCCAGCGCACCAGTATGGCCCGCGCGGTTGGCGTTAAAAATACGCTTAACTTTTTGCAGCACGTCGTTGCTGGATGCGCCCTGGGGTTTATCCAGCAACAGCACACCATGCACGTCGCGACCACGACGACGAGGACGACTCATCAGTCCTCCTTGCTGTCGTCCGTCGGGTTAACACGACGCTCGTCGTCGTGTTTCACCACGCTGGTCACCAGGTTGGACATACGCATACCTTCGACCAGCGAGTTGTCGTAGAAGAAGGTCAGCTCAGGCACGATACGCAGGCGCATTGCTTTACCGAGCAGAGAGCGGATGAAGCCAGATGCTTCCTGCAGCGCTTTAATGCCATTTTTCACAGCAGCTTCGTCCTGGTCGTTCAGGAAGGTCACGAACACTTTGGCATACGCCAGGTCACGGGACATTTCAACGCCAGACACGGTGGTCATCATGCCCACGCGTGGATCTTTAATTTCGCGTTGCAGGATGAGAGCGATCTCTTTCTGCATCTCCTGCGCTACGCGCTGTGGGCGACCAAATTCTTTCGCCATAATAAATTCTCCAGACAAAAAAGGGGCTAAAGCCCCTTTTTAAAATTATTGCCGGGTGGCGCGAGGCGATCCCGGCCTACACATGGACTGATCCTTGCTGGATTAGTCGATGCTACGTTGGATCTCGATGATTTCGAACACTTCGATCATATCGCCAACGCGAACGTCGTTGTAGTTCTTCACGCCGATACCACATTCCATACCGTTACGGACTTCGTTAACGTCATCTTTGAAGCGGCGCAGGGATTCCAGCTCGCCTTCGTAGATAACCACGTTGTCACGCAGTACGCGGATTGGGTTGTGACGTTTGATGGTACCTTCGGTAACCATACAGCCCGCGATCGCACCGAATTTCGGTGATTTGAACACGTCACGAACTTCAGCCAGACCGATGATCTGCTGTTTCAGTTCCGGAGACAGCATACCGCTCATCGCTGCTTTCACTTCGTCGATCAGGTTATAGATGACGGAGTAGTAACGCAGATCCAGGCTTTCTGATTCAATCACGCGGCGAGCAGATGCATCAGCACGCACGTTGAAGCCAACCAGGATAGCGTTGGACGCTGCAGCCAGGGTCGCGTCGGTTTCGGTGATACCACCTACACCAGAACCGATGATCTTCACTTTAACTTCGTCAGTAGACAGTTTCAGCAAGGAGTCGGAAATCGCTTCCACAGAACCCTGAACGTCTGCTTTCAGAACGATGTTCACTTCGTGAACTTCGCCTTCAGCCATGTTCGCGAACATGTTCTCGAGTTTAGATTTCTGCTGACGAGCCAGTTTAACTTCACGGAATTTACCCTGACGGTACAGTGCAACTTCACGCGCTTTCTTCTCGTCACGTACAACGGTCACTTCGTCCCCGGCAGCCGGAACACCGGACAGACCCAGGATTTCCACTGGAATGGACGGGCCAGCTTCCAGTACTTCCTGACCCAGTTCGTTACGCATTGCACGAACACGGCCGTATTCAAAGCCACACAGTACGATATCGCCTTTATGCAGCGTACCTTCGCGAACCAGAACGGTTGCAACCGGGCCACGGCCTTTATCCAGGAAGGACTCGATAACCGCACCGCTCGCCATACCGTTACGAATCGCTTTCAGCTCCAGCACTTCAGCCTGCAGCAGGATTGCGTCCAGCAGGTCATCAATACCGGTACCTGCTTTCGCAGACACGTGTACGAACTGGCTTTCACCGCCCCACTCTTCTGGCAGGATGCCGTACTGGGACAGCTCGTTTTTAACGCGATCTGGATCCGCTTCTGGTTTATCGATCTTGTTCACTGCAACCACAACCGGCACACCCGCCGCTTTCGCGTGCTGGATAGCTTCGATGGTCTGAGGCATTACGCCATCGTCGGCAGCAACAACCAGAACCACGATATCGGTCGCCTGAGCACCACGAGCACGCATTGAGGTAAATGCGGCGTGGCCTGGGGTATCCAGGAAGGTGATCATGCCGTTATCGGTTTCTACGTGGTATGCACCGATGTGCTGGGTAATACCACCCGCTTCACCGGAAGCCACTTTCGTAGAACGAATGTAGTCAAGCAGAGAGGTTTTACCGTGGTCAACGTGACCCATGATGGTCACGACCGGTGCACGCGGTTCAGCCGCAGCACCTGTATCACGGTCGCTCATTACTGCTTCTTCCAGCTCGTTTTCACGACGCAGGATAACTTTGTGGCCCATCTCTTCGGCAACCAGCTGTGCGGTTTCCTGGTCGATAACCTGGTTGATGGTCGCCATTGCGCCCAGTTTCATCATCGCTTTGATGACCTGAGAGCCTTTAACCGCCATCTTGTTCGCCAGATCGCCAACGGTGATGGTTTCGCCAATCACAACGTCACGGTTAACCGCCTGAACAGGCTTCTGGAAGCTCTGTTGCAGAGAAGAACCTTTACGCTGTTTGCCGCCTTTACCACCACGAACAGCTGCGCGAGCTTCTTCACGGTCAGCTTTAGACTCGGCGTGTTTGTTGCCTTTCTTCGCCGGACGCGCTGCTTTCGCGTTGCGACCACGGCCACGGCCGCCTTCAACTTCACGGTCGTTGTCATCTTCAGCCTGACGCGCGTGCTGAGAAGTGGTTACGTGGTAATCGCTGGTGTCTTCAGACTGCTCAGCGGTATCAACACCGTTCTTCTCGTTTTCTTCTGCCATACGGCGTGCTTCTTCAGCCACACGGCGAGCTTCTTCTTCGAGCTTGCGACGTGCTTCTTCTTCCGCTTTACGCTTCAGCTCAGCAGCTTCATTTTCACGACGGGCTTTTTCAGCCTGGGCGGTTTTGGTCATTTCGTCTGTCTGTTGATTGCTCACTTTGTCTTTTTCCGCAGCTTCACGCTTCACTTTATCACTGGTGTCGCGTTTCGCTTTTTCTGCGGCCTCACGTTCAGCTTTTAATTCTGCCTCACGTTTGGCAGTTGCTTCCGCCTCACGCTGAGCTTGTTCTTCCGCTTCACGCTGTGCCTGCTCTTCCGCGGCAAGGCGTTCTGCCTCTTGCGGATCACGTTTTACAAAGGTGCGCGTCTTGCGGACTTCAATTTGTACCGATTTGCTTTTACCACCGGTACCAGGGATATTCAACGTGCTGCGCGTTTTGCGCTGCAGCGTCAGCTTGTCAGGCGTAGAGCCGTGTTCACGGTTCAGGTGCGCTAACAAGGTTTGTTTTTCGTTCGCCGTCACCGAATCATCAGCGGACTTCGGGATCCCTGCATCAGCAAATTGCTGTACCAGGCGGTCCACGGAGGTCTGAATCTCGGCAGCCAGCGATTTTACAGTTACATCAGTCATGCTGTTCCTTCCTGCTACAGTTTATTACGCTTCGTCGCCGAACCAGCAAATATTACGTGCGGCCATGATGAGTTCGCCGGCTTTCTCGTCGGTTAAACCTTCGATATCAGCCAGGTCATCAACGCCTTGCTCAGCGAGATCTTCCAGCGTACAAACACCACGGGCAGCCAGCTTGAACGCAATCGCACGATCAAGACCTTCCAGATTCAGCAGGTCATCAGCCGGCTTCTTATCGCCAAGGCTTTCTTCCTGAGCCAGTGCCAGGGTGGTCAGTGCGTTTTTAGCGCGTTCACGCAGGGCTTCAACGGTTGGTTCATCCAGACCGTCAATTTCCAGCAGCTCTTTCATTGGCACATAGGCCAGTTCTTCAAGCGTTGAGAAACCTTCTTCAACCAGAACGGTGGCGAAATCTTCGTCAATGTCCAGATATTTGGTGAAGGTATCAATCGCCGCATGGGCTTCAGCCTGATGCTTAGCCTGCAGGTCATCAACGGTCATCACGTTGAGTTCCCAACCGCTCAGCTGTGACGCCAGACGTACGTTCTGACCGTTACGGCCGATTGCCTGCGCCAGGTTGCCCGCTTCAACCGCGATATCCATCGTATGTTTGTCTTCGTCAACAACGATAGATGCCACATCCGCCGGAGCCATTGCGTTGATCACGAACTGTGCCGGGTTATCATCCCACAGAACGATATCGATACGTTCGCCACCCAGCTCGGTCGAAACCGCCTGAACACGCGCACCGCGCATACCGACGCAAGCACCGACCGGGTCGATACGCTTGTCGTTGGTTTTTACTGCGATTTTCGCGCGGGAACCCGGATCACGAGCAGCGGCTTTGATTTCGATAACTTCTTCGCCAATTTCCGGTACTTCGATACGGAACAGTTCAACCAGCATTTCTGGTTTAGAACGGGTCACGAACAGCTGAGCACCACGCGCTTCTGGACGCACAGCGTACAGAACACCACGGATACGGTCGCCTGGACGGAAGTTTTCACGCGGCAGCATGTCTTCACGCAGGATCACGGCTTCAGCATTACCCGGCATCCCTTCGGATTTGATCTCCAGAGAGATGTTGTCGCGGTTAACTTTCTTCACCACGCCAGTAATGATCTCGCCTTCCTGATCGCGGAACTGGTCAACAACCAGCGCGCGCTCGGCTTCGCGAACTTTCTGCACGATAACCTGTTTTGCGGTCTGGGTAGTGATACGGTCGAAGGTCACAGATTCAATCTGGTCTTCAACGTACTCGCCCACGTTCAGGCTTTCGTCTTCAAAACGTGCCGCTTCCAGCGTGATCTCTTTAGTCGGCTGGGTCACTTCTTCAACAATTACCCAACGACGGAATGTATCGAAGTCACCACTTTTACGATCGATTTCTACGCGAACATCGATCTCTTGTTCGTATTTTTTCTTGGTTGCTGTAGCCAGTGCACTTTCCAGCGCTTCGAAAATCTTTTCACGCGGCAGTGATTTCTCGTTGGAGACGGCTTCAACAACAGCCAAAATTTCTTTGTTCATCGCGGGCTTTTCACCTCAATCCAGACTGTTAAAAGTGGGGAACCAGGTTCGCCTTCTGGATATTACTCAGCGCGAACACTTCATCTTTGCCTTCGACTGCCACCGTGATCATTTCACCATCAACGGCTTTGATAATTCCCTGCCATTTACGGCGGTTCTGTACGGCCATACGCAGAACGAGAGCCACTTCTTCACCGGTAAAGCGCACATAGTGCTCGGCCGTGAACATCGGACGATCGAGGCCAGGTGAGGAAACTTCCAGGTTGTACGCAACGGTAATTGGGTCTTCAACATCAAGAACCGCGCTCACCTGGTGGCTAACATCAGCACAATCATCAACATTGATGCCATCTTCACTATCAATATAGATGCGCAGCGTCGATGTACGGCCGCGAACGAATTCGATGCCGACCAGTTCGTAGCCCAGTGCTTCGACCGGTGCAGTAATCATCTCTGTTAATTTTTGCTCTAATGTGGACAAGCCCACCCCCAAGACATAAAAAAAGGGCGTAAAGCCCAGTTATTCTGTAGTCAGATAACAAAAAACCCCGATAAATCGGGGCTTTAGATAACTGAACCCTATAGCCACAACGGTGGCCTGGAGCACTTTCCGAAAGAATTTTTTCAAATCCAGCTACGAAGGCTCTAAGTCTTCACAGTATATTTGAAAAATGACTTTATGGGAAAATGGTTGCGGGGGCCGGATTTGAACCGACGACCTTCGGGTTATGAGCCCGACGAGCTACCAGGCTGCTCCACCCCGCG
>NZ_JBJURN010000017.1:0-91840 GCF_046622475.1 Enterobacter sp. LM3
GAAGAACCCCGTACCGGAAGGTGCGGGGTTTTTTGCTTTGCGTGTTTTAAAATGCCCGGCGGCGGTTGCACCTGACCCAGGCTACAGAATACCCCCACAAACTAATCACCCCAACTTCCTGCTTATACGGTAAACTAACTGCGTTTTTGCATCAGGATAGCGTCTATGAACCACTCCCTTAAGCCCTGGAATACCTTTGGTATTCAACGGAATGCTAATCAAATTGTACGTGCCGATACTGCTCAGCAACTGCTGAATGCATGGCAAAGCGCAACAGAAAACGACGAACCCGTACTGATTCTGGGTGAAGGAAGTAATGTCCTGTTTCTTGATGATTTTGCGGGGACGGTGATCGTTAACCGCATCATGGGAATTGATGTTGAAGAGAGTGCCGATAGCTGGCATCTGCGCGTGGGTGCCGGAGAAAACTGGCACAATCTGGTGCAATATACCCTCGAAAAAGGAATGCCGGGCCTGGAAAACCTTGCCCTCATTCCGGGCTGCGCTGGATCATCACC
Source organism: Enterobacter sp. LM3 (assembly GCF_046622475.1). Lineage (NCBI taxonomy): Bacteria > Pseudomonadati > Pseudomonadota > Gammaproteobacteria > Enterobacterales > Enterobacteriaceae > Enterobacter > Enterobacter sp. LM3. The sequence continues at coordinate 519 of NZ_JBJURN010000017.1, forward strand.
TATTCAAAATATCGGTGCTTATGGCATCGAACTAAAACACGTCTGTGAATATGTCGACTGTATTGAGCTGGCGACCGGAACAGCTCTGCGCTTAACGGCAGAACAGTGTCGTTTCGGCTACCGTGACAGTATTTTCAAACATGAGTATCAGGATCGCTACGTGATTGTGGCCGTGGGTTTATGTCTGTCAAAAAGCTGGAAACCTGTTCTGACCTACGGCGATTTAACGCGCTTTGATCCGACAACAGTTACTGCCCGTGAGGTTTTTGACTCGGTTTGCCATATGCGAATGACTAAACTTCCTGATCCGAAAGTGAACGGAAATGCAGGAAGTTTCTTCAAAAACCCGGTGATCAGCAGCGAAAATGCGGAAAAACTTCTCGCAGGTTGGCCAACAGCACCTCATTACCCTCAGGCCGATGGCAGCGTGAAGCTGGCCGCAGGCTGGCTTATCGATCAATGCCAGTTAAAAGGTACCTCAGTAGGTGGTGCTGCCGTTCATCGTCAGCAGGCACTGGTGCTGATTAACCAAAGCAATGCAACCAGCGATGATGTGGTACAGCTGGCACATCACGTGCGTCAGCGCGTGGGCGAAAAATTTAACGTATGGCTGGAGCCAGAAGTCCGCTTTATTGGCCGTACGGGTGAAGTTAATGCCGTGGAGACCATCGCGTGAAGGACAATACCATCCCCTTAACCCTGATCGGTATCCTGGCTGATGGTGAGTTTCACTCTGGTGAACAGCTGGGTGAGCAACTGGGCATGAGCCGTGCCGCCATCAATAAGCATATTCATACTCTCCGCGACTGGGGGGTTGATGTATTCACGGTTCCCGGAAAAGGCTACAGCCTGCCGGAGCCGATTCAGTTACTGAACGAAGAGGTGATCCGCCGTCAGGTAGGAGGAAACGTTGCCGTACTGCCAGTGATTGACTCGACGAACCAGTATCTTCTGGATCGACTGAGTGATCTGGTGTCGGGCGATGCCTGCGTTGCCGAGTATCAACAGGCCGGGCGTGGTCGTCGTGGCCGCAAGTGGTTCTCGCCGTTTGGTGCCAACCTCTATCTTTCCATGTTCTGGCGTCTTGAGCAGGGGCCAGCTGCCGCCATTGGCCTGAGCCTGGTGATCGGCATTGTGATGGCGGAAGTCCTGCATGACCTGGGGGCTGATAACGTACGCGTGAAATGGCCAAACGATCTGTATCTGAACGACCGTAAGCTTGCCGGTATTCTCGTCGAACTGACAGGAAAAACAGGCGATGCTGCGCAGATCGTAATTGGTGCTGGCCTTAATATGGTTATGCGTAATGTACAGAACGACGTCGTGAATCAGGCCTGGACTAACCTGCAGGAAGCGGGGATCACCATCGATCGTAATACCCTTGCCGTGCGTATGATTAAAGAACTACGCAGCTCTCTGTCTCTCTTTGAACAGGAAGGGCTGGCACCGTTCCTGTCGCGTTGGGAAAGGCTGGACAACTTTATCAACCGGCCGGTGAAATTACTGATTGGTGATAAAGAAATCTACGGTACCTCCCGTGGCATTGATGCACAGGGCGCATTGCTCCTGGAGCAGGATGGCGTGATCAAGCCGTGGGTAGGTGGTGAAATTTCACTGCGAAGTGCTGAATAACCGGATTGAGTTAATTATGCGAAAACCCATATGTGCCACGCTGGCTGTGATGATGAGTTTGCTGTTCTCTCCTCTCTCTCAGGCGGGTCAGGCCTGGGAAAGTTATAAAACACGCTTTTTCAAACCGGAAGGCCGGATTGTCGATACCGGCAATGGTGACGTTTCGCATACGGAAGGTCAGGGGTTCGCCATGCTGATGGCGGTGGCAAACAACGATAAAGCCACGTTCGATAAGCTCTGGCAGTGGACTGATAGCACGCTGAAGAACAAAGAGAACGGTCTGTTTTACTGGCGTTATAACCCCGGAGAGTCGAACCCGGTTGCCGACAAAAACAACGCTTCTGACGGCGATGTGTTGATTGCATGGGCGCTGTTAAAAGCGGATACACGCTGGCATGACAAGCGCTACAGTACTGCATCGGATGCCATCACGAAATCGTTGATTGCTCACAATATGATCCGCTATGCGGGTTACCGTGTGATGCTACCCGGTGTGCAGGGATTTAACCTGGACAGCGAAGTGGTGCTTAACCCTTCCTATTTCGTGTTCCCGGCCTGGCAGGCATTTGCAGACCGTAGCCATCAGAAGGTCTGGCGCGAATTGATTCGGGATGGGCAACGGCTGCTGGGGAAAATGGGTTCGGGTAAAGCTAACCTGCCGACTGACTGGGTCTCTCTGGAAGCGGGTGGCAAGCTGGAACCCGCCAAAACCTGGCCACCGCGCATGAGCTACGATGCCATTAGAATCCCGCTGTATGTCGCCTGGTCGGATAAACACAGTCAGCTGTTAACCCCATGGCGTACCTGGTTTAATCAATTTTCCCGGGAGCAAACCCCGGCATGGGTCAATGTCACAACGAATGAGTATGCCCCTTACATGATGGAAGGGGGGCTGCTGGCAGTACGTGATTTAACGATGGGGCAGTCATCCAGAGAACCCGAAATCACCGCCAAAGATGACTATTACTCCGCGAGTCTTAAGATGCTTGTCTGGCTCGCAGAGCAATAATACTGGCACCCGTTATACCCTCTCCCCTATGGGAGAGGGTAAGTGAGTTACTGCGGATACGGTACCCAGTCTCCACCATTCAGACGAACATACGGTTTGTTCTGGTACTGAATCACCACCGCGTTGGCGTTCTCTGAAACCTCTGCGGTTTCCGGCAGGCCACTGGTGAGCTGATTCCAGTTCACGTTATCTTCCACAAACAACTTACCGTCTACTGCTCGGGCAACCAGCTCTGAAATCGCCAGGTAGCTACCTGGTTTAGTGATCTCAATTGGCGCGCCCTGATGCGGAGCCTTCATGCCAAAGAATTTAACCCCGGCAGGTACGTTGGTGATGGACGGGCTTGGGATGTCACGCAGGCCAGAAACCTGCATTCTGTCACCTTTCAGCGCGCCACCGTGTTCCGGCACCACAATCACCATCACTTTACGGCCTGATTTTTCCAGCTCAGTGAAGAATGCATCCAGCTCATCAAAGAACTTCTGCGCACGAATCTTGTAATCGGCCGTTTTGCTCACGCCAGGATAATGGTTACCGTCGTGAAGTAGCAGAGTGTTATAGAACGTCGCGCTGCGCGGATTGCTGTCTTTTTCAATGGTCTGCAACCAGCGTTGCAGCACGGCGGTATCGTCATAAACTGGCGAACCGTCGAAGCCCAGCAGCGCCACCGGCAGACCGGTTTGATCCATCAGCGGTGCTTGCATTCCACCTTCTGCACGTACTTCTTTCAGGAAGTCACCGAACTGGCCGTTATGACCCAGCATCAGGTGCTGCGTGAAGCCCAGTCTGGACAGGTTATCAAAGAGATAACACTGGTTGCCGGCTGGCTGATACAGGTTCTTATGCGATGGCTGGCCGCAGCTGGCGCGCATCAGACGGATCGCCGCCGGGCCGCTGTACGACGTGGCGGAGTTGAAATCTTTAAACTGAATATCGAAGCGTGACCACAGTGGGTGCGACATTAAACCGGCGGCATCCACGTCTGCCCATGAGAGAGAACAGATGTTGATCACCAGCAGTTCAAACGGCTGGGCATCTGCAGGCAGCGCATCCGGGAACTTGGTCTGGCGCTTATCTTCTGCGGTATAGAAGCTGGAGAGCCAGGCGTTCAGGTTGGCAGAGGTGGGTGGGGCGGTCTGCGTTGGGATATCTCCCACCACAGGTGTATCACCTGCTGTCGCAATGGTTGCTGCCGCAGCGCCACCCGTGGCGGCGACCGTCGTGGTCGGCTGGCCAACGGGCCACAGGGAGAAGCTCGACCCTGCCAGCGTCAGCACGTTAAGCCAGACCATAATGGCGACGACAAACACTGTGACGCGAAGCCACTGCGCCAGGAACAGCCAGGCAACCAGCAGCACAAACACCGCGCCAATCATCTGCCAGTTAATGAAACGCTCGGTCAGGTCGACGATATAGCCGGAACTAAAGCTCGCAACCTGTGAGCCCTGGCTCATGATGCTGTCCGGCCCCGGTAGCCAGGTGTCATGCCAGAACAACGCAAAGCCCACCGGGATGGCAACCCAGTGGCGCAGGCGATGCAGCCTGATATTTGGCAGAGGCATCAGCAGGAAGGCCATAAACACCAGGTTGAGCAGCGGATGGAAGTTCAGGTACCCTGCCCACAGCAGGCCAAACTTCACCAGAAAGTAGAAGTTCCAGCCGGAAAGGCCGCGCCAGTATTGCCAGAGCGGCGAAGGTGCCGAAGCGGTATAGGTAGAATTAGTCATGTTTTCGATTTGCCCTGGAGTGTGAATTCCGTGTCAGTGTACCGGCTGGTTTAACGTAGCGTGGTCTTACAAACAGCACTCTGGCCGTATTACAAATACGGTGCAGTGAATGGCGCGCATAGTAACCAAGCGGGAAAAAGATCAGCGCACAAAATACGACCAGTTGAATGATATCGCTGATATTCATGATGATGCGTTCTCCCCGTTCTCTGGTAATAAGCGAAGTGGTTCTGGCACCCGACGCCAGACATGTCCGTCATGCTTAGCATTGAGAACCGGTTTGAAATTGCTGGTCATAGGGAGCGGTTTAACCCAGTGCTCAGGTTCGAGGGTGCGCATCTGAACAAGCTCTGCAGCGATCAGGTTATCTTCGAACCAGGTCATACGGTTCGAGAATATATCTCCGGTTGGCAGAGGGAAGATATGATTCAGCGCGGTGTCGAGATCGTTGATTCGACAGAATGACAAAAACAGAACCAGACGGTTGCCGCCAATCGTCATGATATCCCCGGTGCGGTTCGGGCGGCACAAGGTCAGTGCCTGCTCAACGCGGATACCCGGTACCGGACGAAGAGCCACCATTACCCCTTTCCCGTCTGCCGGAAGCAACGTGTTGTTCATCATGTTGCCGACGGCATCGCAGAAGGTATCCCACTTCTGGTATCCGCGCAGTTTCATCGGTTGGGTCATAGAGAGCAACGTGGAGATGTCTTCCGGCACATGGCGGTTAAACTGCTGACCCTGAATACTTTCGAGAAGCGTCAGGCAGCGTGACAGCGGGGCATTCCACGGTATGACCATATTCGCACCGCAGCCCAGCAGCAGGCGCTCGTCTGTGGCACGCAGGCTGGTATTATTTTCGCGCACCACAATTTTTAGCGCACTGCCGCGCTGGCGGCGTAAGGTGTGAATTTGTCTTGCCAGTGTTTCTATCTGGTTATTCTGCGTTAATGAGAAAACAATGGTTGCTGCCTGGGTGGTACGGGCTTCATGAAACAGGGCTTCGTTGGTTTCAAACAGTGACCAGTTTTCAGAAAGCGCGGGTGCGCCTTCTAATACCGCAAGATGGCTCAGAATGCGTTTTTCATCGCTGCGCGGTTGAACCACGGTTTCTTCAAGGCGTGCGAGATGCCACTCGCCCTCAATAAGTTTGAGCGTCAGTTGCTGTCTGGCACTCACCCCTTTTTCATTACACCAGAATGCAACGTCGTAGAGATAACTGTCCGCCTGGTCATGGATACTTGCCAGCCCGGACAGGGAGCGATATTGACTCATTAAAAGCGAGACGAGCTTGTCGTTATTACTGCCAGGGTTGATGACCAATAGTGTGCAATTTTGAAATTTTGCCCATTTATTGATTTTTTCCAGCCAGTGCAGCAGTTTTTCAACAGGGATATTTTGCAGAGCGTTATTAGAACATTTGAGGATAAGTAGATAGTGATCAGGGTCAATAGAGCACTGGACGTCGCGAGTCATAAAGTATAGACCATCGGTTTTCGCGGGCATGGTAAATAATTTTACGGTCTGCGGTCCACGATCGCTTTCAAGCTCGATGATGTTTTTAGGCTCTTCGCCCATGCTAATGACTGCAACGCGAGCATCCTTGTCCTGTGCAGCAATTGTCTGGTTTACCAGACGGATAGCATCTTCATTGCGATCCGTATTCACCCACCAGACTCCTCCGACTGGCATGTGGCGCAATTCGTCCCATAATGACTGGATGCCAATAGAAAATATGGAGTTCACGGTGTCCCTCTTTTCGTTTAATTTATCTGTATCTCAGTTTACTAGCGAAAGCGTAGAAATAAACCTAACATTGAAATTAAAGAACATCAGATTTAGCATGTAAACGAAAATTCATAGGGCAGGAAGCCTCGCGACATCTGATCTTGCGGCTTTACTCAAAGGGATGAAAAAAAATGCATAATAACGAACCTGGAACACCCGTTGACTCAAGTCTGGGTTACACATTCCAAAATGATTTTCTGGCGCTGACGCAGGCTTTTTCATTGCCTGAAATAGATTACACCGATATTTCCCAGCGGGAACAGTTGGCCGCGGCTATTAAACGCTGGCCGTTATTAGCTGAATTAGCCCAACAACAATAAGGGAGCCATTGATGGCCATACTCGGATTACAGGGCGTCCGTGGGGGAGTGGGTACAACATCCATTACCGCGGCGCTGGCGTGGTCATTACAGCTGTTAGGCGAGTCGGTGCTGGTTATTGATGCCTGCCCGAATAATTTGCTGCGTATGTCTTTCAACGTTGACTTCGCTCATCAGGGAGGCTGGGCACGTGCGTTGCTGGATGGTAAAGACTGGCGAGATGCCGGGTTGCGCTATACCTCTCAGCTCGACTTGCTGCCTTTCGGGCAACTGACCATCGATGAGCGTGAGAATTACTACGCAAACCAGCCCACACTGGAGGCATTTATCCACGCCCTGCAGCGCCTTAAAGAAAAAGGCCATTACCAGTGGATTTTACTGGATCTGCCGCATGGCTACGCTCCGCTCACGCGTCAGCTTATCGCGCAATGTGACCATATCCTGTCCATTGTGAACGTTGATGCAAATTGCCATATCCGTTTGCACCAGCAAGTGTTGCCCAAAAACCCCCATCTGCTGATTAACGATTTACGCGTTGGCAGCCAGGTGCAGGACGACCTGTACCAGGTTTGGCTGCAAAGCCAGCGCCACCTGCTGCCGATGGTGATTCACCGTGATGAGGGGATGGCCGAATGCCTCGCTTCCAAACAGCCACTCGGCGAATACCGTAGCGATTCACTGGCGGCAGAAGAAGTTCTGACGCTGGCGAACTGGTGTCTGCTGCACTTCGCCACCGGGGCGGAGCCAGCCGGGAGTTCCGTATGAGCCGTCTGTCCACCTGGTTACTCATCCCGCCGGTCAGTTCGCGTTTAAGCGAACGCTACCGGCATTACCGTCGGCATGGTGCTTCATGGTTTAGCGCCACGCTCGGCTGTTTCTGGATGATCCTGGCCTGGATGTTCATTCCGCTCGAACACCCTCGCTGGCAGCGTATTCGTGCGCGACACAGTGAGCTTTATCCGCATATTAACCCTGACAGACCGCGGCCATTAGATCCGGCGCGTTATCTTATTCAGGCTATCTGGCTGGTGGCGACCACGCCCCAGTCGGACAACAAGTCCACACGCTGGCGCAGCTTCGAACGTGCCCATCAATTACGTGAACGCTACCACCAGTGGCTGGATAAATTGCCCGACCGTGTCGGCGATCGCACCAGTCACCTGGATAACCACAAAGAACTCGGGCACCTGCATCCGGGATTGCGGCGTTTTATCCTCGGCGTGATCGTGGTGTTCTCGCTCATTCTGGCTCTGGTCTGTATTACTCAGCCCTTTAACCCTCTGGCGCAGTTCACCTTCCTGATCCTGCTGTGGGGTGTGGCGCTGCTGGTGCGACGTATCCCGGGGCGCTTCTCCGCTCTGATGCTGATCGTGCTGTCGCTGACCGTCTCCTGTCGCTACATCTGGTGGCGTTATACCTCGACGCTGAACTGGGATGATCCGGTAAGCCTGGTGTGTGGTTTGGTGCTGTTGTTTGCAGAAACCTACGCCTGGATTGTACTGGTGCTGGGCTATTTCCAGGTGGTCTGGCCGCTCAATCGCCAGCCTGTGCCGTTGCCAAAAGATACGTCGCTGTGGCCGACTGTCGATCTCTTTGTGCCGACCTACAACGAAGACTTGACCGTCGTGAAGAACACGATTTACGCGGCGTTGGGCATCGACTGGCCGAAGGATAAACTCAAAATCTGGGTGCTTGATGACGGTGGCCGCGAAGAGTTCCGCCAGTTTGCGGAAGAGGTGGGCGTGGAGTATGTCGCCCGAACCACCCACGAACACGCGAAAGCCGGGAACATCAACAACGCGCTGAAATATGCCACAGGGGAGTTTGTCGCCATCTTTGACTGCGACCACGTGCCGACGCGCTCGTTCCTGCAAATGACGATGGGCTGGTTCCTCAAAGAGAAACCGCTGGCGATGATGCAGACACCACACCATTTCTTCTCGCCGGATCCGTTTGAACGTAACCTTGGCCGTTTCCGTAAAACACCAAACGAAGGCACGCTGTTCTACGGTCTGGTACAGGACGGGAACGACATGTGGGATGCGACCTTCTTCTGTGGTTCGTGTGCCGTCATTCGCCGCAAACCGCTGGATGAAATTGGTGGCATTGCCGTCGAAACCGTCACCGAAGATGCCCACACTTCACTGCGTCTGCACCGTCGCGGTTATACCTCTGCCTACATGCGGATCCCGCAGGCAGCAGGTCTGGCAACGGAGTCACTTTCGGCGCATATCGGCCAGCGTATTCGCTGGGCTCGCGGGATGGTACAGATTTTCCGTCTCGATAACCCGCTGCTTGGGAAAGGGTTAAAGCTGGCGCAGCGGCTGTGCTACGTCAACGCCATGTTCCACTTCTTATCCGGTATTCCGCGGCTGATCTTCCTGACCGCGCCGCTGGCGTTCCTGCTTCTTCATGCTTACATCATCTACGCGCCTGCGCTGATGATTGCGCTGTTTGTCTTGCCGCACATGATCCACGCGAGCCTGACGAACTCGAAGATTCAGGGCAAATATCGCCACTCGTTCTGGAGTGAAATCTACGAAACAGTGCTGGCCTGGTATATCGCACCGCCAACGATGGTGGCGCTGATTAATCCACATAAAGGCAAATTCAACGTCACCGCGAAAGGTGGCCTGGTGAAAGAAGAGTATGTCGACTGGGTGATCTCCCGTCCGTACATCTTCCTCGTACTGCTCAATATCGTTGGCGTCATTGCCGGCGTCTGGCGTTACTTCTACGGCCCTGAAAACGAGATCCTGACGGTATTCGTGAGTATGGCATGGGTGTTCTACAACCTGATTATCCTCGGCGGCGCGGTGGCGGTGTCGGTGGAAAGCAAACAGGTACGTCGCGCGCATCGTGTTGAAATCAGCATGCCTGCGGCGATAGCCCGTGAAGATGGCCATCTCTTCTCCTGTACCGTGCATGACTTCTCGGACGGTGGTCTGGGTATCAAAATCAACGGTCAGGCGAAGGTGCTGGAGGGGCAGAAAGTTAACCTGCTGCTCAAGCGTGGTCAGCAAGAGTATGTCTTCCCGACGCAGGTTGTGCGTGTGTTAGGCAATGAAGTCGGTCTGCAGCTGATGCCGCTGACCAAGAAGCAACATATTGATTTTGTGCAGTGTACGTTTGCCCGCGCGGACACGTGGGCTCTCTGGCAGGACAGCTTCCCGGAAGATAAACCTCTGGAAAGCCTGTTGGATATTCTGAAGCTGGGGTTCCGTGGCTATCGTCACCTTGCAGAATTTGCCCCGTCATCGGTGAAATTAATTTTCCGGACACTTACTTCGCTGGTTTCCTGGGTCGTGTCGTTCATTCCTCGTCGTCCTGAGCGGGATGAGGCGAAGCAGGCGGACCCGGTTATGGCTCAACAATGATGATAACGCGATGAAAACAAAACTTTCCTGGTTATGTGCAGTGGCAATGGGGATGAGTGCGCTCCCCGCAACAATGGCTAACGCAGCGCCTGAAAACGCAGCAGCCACGGCTGCCTCAACGGTTCCTGTGGTTGCGGTCACAGCAGCATCCGGTCAAACGGAGAACGTTGCTGCGAACTTGTCTGCGGAGGGGAACACGCTGTCGGCAGACCAGAGCGTCGTCGGGCAGGTTATGCCGGGAGTCCGTGGTGCTAACGCGCCCGTTGTCGCGGAAAATGCCCCGTCGCGGGACGTGAAGCTGACCTTTGCCCAGATTGCCCCACCTCCGGGCAGCATGGTGCTGCGTGGCATCAACCCTGATGGTGGCATTGAGTTTGGCATGCGCAGCGATGAAGTCGTATCGAAGGCGATGCTGAATCTCGAGTACACGCCATCTCCGGCGCTTCTGCCAGTACAATCGCAGCTCAAGGTTTACCTGAATGACGAGCTGATGGACGTACTGCCTGTCACGAAAGAACAGCTGGGTAAAAAAACGCTGGCACAGGTGCCAATCAACCCGTTGTTTATCACCGACTTTAACCGTGTCCGGCTGGAGTTCGTGGGTCACTACCGTGACGTGTGTGAAAACCCGGCCAGCAGCACGCTGTGGGTGGACGTGGGTCGTAACTCATCGTTGCAGATGACCTACCAGTCGCTGTCGCTGAAAAACGATCTCTCGTCGTTCCCGATCCCGTTCTTTGATCCTCGCGATAACCGTCAGTTAACGCTGCCGGTGGTGTTCGCGGCATCCCCGGACGTGACCCAACAGCTGGCGGCCACCATTGTGGCATCCTGGTTTGGCTCCCGTTCCGCCTGGCGCGGACAGAACTTCCCGGTGATGTTCGATCAACTGCCGGATCGTAATGCCGTGGTCTTTGCGACCAATGACAAACGTCCCTCTTTCCTGCGTGATCATCCGGACGTGAAAGCCCCTACGGTTGAAATCATGAGCCACCCTGACAACCCGTACGTAAAACTGCTGGTGGTGTTTGGTCGTGATGATAAAGATCTGGTGCAGGCAGCAAAAGGGATTGCGCAGGGTAATGTCCTGTTCCGTGGTACCAGCGTGGTTGTCGATGATGTGAAGCCACTGCTGGCGCGTAAACCTTACGATGCGCCAAATTGGGTGCGTACCGATCGTGCCATTACCTTTGGTGAGCTGAAAACCTATGAAGAACAACTTCAGTCGACGGGGCTTGAGCCTGCACCTGTCAACCTGTCACTGAATCTACCGCCCGATCTGTATCTGCTGCACACGAACGGGATCGATATCAATCTGAAGTACCGCTATACCGCGCCAGCCACCAAAGATAGCTCGCGTATGGATATCAGCCTGAACAACCAGTTCCTGCAATCCTTCGGTCTGATCAGCACTCAGGATAATAACCAGCTGATGTTGCGTCTGCCGGTGCTGCAGGGGCTGCTGGATGGTAAAACCGATGTCTCTATTCCGGCGCTGAAACTGGGTGCGGTGAACCAGCTGCGCTTTGACTTCCAGTACATGAACCCGATGCCTGGCGGTTCGGCGGACAACTGCATCACCTTCCAGCCGGTGCAGAACCACGTCGTGATTGGTGACGAGTCGACCATCGACTTCTCGAAGTTCTATCACTTCCTTGCGATGCCGGATCTGCGTGCGTTTGCTAATGCCAGCTTCCCGTTCAGCCGCATGGCTGACCTGTCTGAATCCATTGTTGTGATGCCAAAAGCGCCAAACGAAGCTCAGGTTACCACCCTGCTGGACACAATGGCGTCGATGGGGGCGCAAACGGGCTTACCGGCGATTAACGTCACGTTGACCGACGATGGTAGCCAGATCCAGAACAAAGATGCCGACATCATGCTGATCGGGAGCATCCCGGATAAGCTGAAGGATGAAAAACGCGTCGACTTGCTGGTGAAGGCGACCCAGTCCTGGGTTAACACACCGCTGCGTCAGACTGAATTCCCGAGCATCATGCCGGATTCCAACGATCGTCAGGCCAGCGTACAAACGACGGTAACCTCTCAGGGGGCGATGGCTGCGGTTGTTGGCTTCCAGTCACCTTACAACGACCAGCGTAGCGTGGTAGCACTGCTGGCGGATAGCCCACGCGGTTATACGTTGCTTAACAATGCAATGAATGACAGTGGTAAGCGTGCGTCTATGTTTGGTTCGGTCGCGATCATTCGTGAATCGGGGGTCAACAGCCTGCGCGTAGGCGATGTCTACTATGTGGGTCATCTGCCGTGGTTCGAGCGTCTGTGGTATGCCCTGGCTAACCATCCGGTGCTGCTGGCTATTCTGGCTGCAGTGAGCGTGGTGTTGCTGGCATGGGTGCTGTGGCGTCTGCTGCGAATCATCAGTCGTCGTCGCCTGAACCCGGATCGTGAGTAAGATGTGATGAAAGCCTTTCACTGGTGTGTGTTAGCCGCGTTGATGCTGGCGACGACGAGTCTTCGCGCCGCCTGCACCTGGCCTGCCTGGGAGCAGTTTAAACAGGACTACATCAGTGAAAGCGGGCGTGTCATTGATCCCAGTGACACGCGCAAAATTAGTACATCTGAAGGGCAAAGCTATGCGCTGTTCTTTGCGCTGGCAGCGAATGACCGTAAGACGTTTGACCTGCTGTTGACATGGACGCGCGACAATCTTGCCCAGGGGAATTTACACGACCATCTGCCGGCCTGGTTATGGGGGCAGAAAGACAAAGAAAACTGGGCGATTATTGATACAAACTCCGCGTCGGATGCTGATATCTGGATTGCCTGGTCACTGCTCGAAGCGGGTCGGTTATGGAAACATCCGGACTACACCCGCACAGGCAAGGCATTACTTAAGCGCATTGTCAGCGAGGAAGTGGTGAAAGTGCCAGGGCTTGGCTCGATGCTGCTGCCGGGTAAAGTCGGCTTTGCCGAGGCACATGTCTGGCGCTTTAACCCCAGCTATCTTCCCCCTCAGCTGGCGAGCTATTTCACGCGTTTTGGTGCCCCGTGGACCACGCTTCGTGAAACGAACCTGCGCTTACTGCTGGAGACTGCGCCGAAAGGTTTTTCCCCGGACTGGGTGCAATATCAGAAAAACAGAGGCTGGCAGTTAAAGCAGAATAAATCGCTGGTGGGCAGCTACGACGCCATCCGTGTCTACCTCTGGGTGGGCATGATGAGCGATCAGGACCCACAGAAGGCCAGGTTGCTGGCGCGTTTACAGCCGATGGCCGCAATGACAACGAAACAAGGTGTGCCGCCGGAGAAAGTGGATGTGGCAAGCGGGAAACATACGGGCAAAGGCCCGGTTGGTTTTTCCGCCTCACTGCTACCTTTTTTACAAAAGCGTGACGCGCAGGCGGCACAACGCCAGCGTGTTGCAGACCATTTTCCCGATAAAAATGCCTATTACAGCTACGTGCTGACCCTCTTTGGACAAGGATGGGATCAGCATCGTTTTCGCTTCACCGCAAAAGGTGAATTAATACCGGATTGGGGCCAGGAATGCGCAAGTTCACATTAAATCTACTCAGTTTATCGCTTGGCCTGGCTTTGATGCCGTTGGCTCAGGCCGCGAATTCCCCGCAACAGCAACAGCTGCTGGAACAGGTACGTCTGGGAGAATCGACGCAGCGCGAGGATTTGGTTCGTCAGTCGCTCTATCGTCTTGAACTGATTGACCCGAACAACCCTGACGTCATTGCCGCACGCTTCCGTTACCTGCTGCGTCAGGGGGATACTGCCGGTGCGCAAAAAGAGCTGGATCGTCTGAAAGGGATTGCGCCGAGCTCCGGTGCCTACCAGTCGTCGCGCAATACGATGCTGCTTTCCACCCCTGATGGTCGTCAGGCGCTACAGCAGGCGCGTTTACTGGCCACGACAGGTCACACCCAGGAAGCGATTGCCGCGTATGACAAGCTCTTTGCCGGAAACCCGCCTGGCGGCGATCTGGCGACAGAATACTGGAACGTGGTGGCGAAAGACCCGGCTCGCCGCAGTTCGGCCATTAACCAGCTGAAGAAAATCAATGCCAGTAGCCCCGGCAATACGCAGCTGCAGGCGACGCTGGCGCAACTACTGTTCCAGAGCGGACGCAGTGATGAAGGCTTTGCTGTGCTGCGGGAGATGGCTAAATCCAACGGTGGCCGTAGCCAGGCGTCTGATATGTGGTATCAGCAGATCAAAGACCAGCCAGCCAGCAGCGCCAGCGTTAGCGCGTTGCAAAAATACCTGAGCGTGTTTAGTGACGGTGATAGCGTGGCGGCGGCGCGTTCACAGCTTGAAGCGCAGCAAAAACAGCTCGCCGATCCAGCGTTCCGTGCAAAAGCGGAAGGATTAGCAGCCGTCGATGCCGGGCAGGGCGGTAAGGCGGTGGCAGAGCTGCAGAAAGCGGTCAGCGCGAATCATGCCGACAGTGAAGCCGTTGGCGCGCTGGGCCAGGCGTATTCGCAGAAAGGCGATCGTGCCCGCGCGGTCGCTCAGTTTGAAAAGGCGATCGCCCTCGATCCGCAGAGTGATAACCGGGGTAAATGGGATAGTCTGCTGAAGGTTAACCGCTACTGGCTGCTTATCCAGCAGGGTGACGCCGCGCTCAAGGCGAATAACCCTGCACAGGCGGAGCGTGACTATCAGCAGGCGCGTAACATCGACAATACCGACAGCTACGCGGTGCTGGGGCTGGGCGATGTCGCGGTGGCGCGCAAAGATAATGCGGCTGCCGAGCGCTATTATCGTCAGGCGTTGCGTATGGACAGCGGTAACAGCAATGCGGTACGCGGCCTTGCCAATATCTATCGCGCGCAGTCCCCGGAGAAAGCCTCACAGTTTATTCAGTCGCTGTCTGCCAGCCAGCGTCGCAGTATTGATGATATTGAACGTAGTCTGACCAACGAGCAGCTCTCTTCCCAGGCAGAACAGCTGGAAAACCAGGGAAAATACGCTCAGGCCGCAGAAATTCAGCGCCGTCGTCTGGCGCTCTCTCCCGGAGATGTGTGGATAACCTACCGTCTGTCGCGCGATCTCTATAGCGCAGGCCAGCGCAGCCAGGCGGATAACCTGATGCGTCAGCTTGCCAGCCAAAAACCGTCCGACCCGGATCAGGTCTATGCAAACGGGCTTTACCTGTCGGGTAACGATCAGGACAGAGCCGCGCTCGCACATCTGGACAAGCTGCCGCGTAGCCAGTGGAACAGCAATATTCAGGAGTTGGCCGATCGCCTGCAAAGTAATCAGGTGCTGGAAACGGCGAACCGTCTGCGGGATAGCGGTAAGGAGCAGGAGGCGGAGAATATGCTCCGTCAGCAACCGGCTTCCACCCGTATTGATTTAACGCTTGCGGACTGGGCACAGCAGCGTGGCGATCGCGAGGCCGCGAAAACCGCCTACGGCACCGTTTTACAGCGTGAGCCGCAAAACGAAGATGCGATCCTCGGTCTGACCGAAGTGTATATTGCTGAAGGCAATAAAGACGCTGCGCGTGCAGAGCTGGCGAAACTGCCTGCCGCACAGCATGGCCAGCCGTTGTCACTCAACATGCAGCGCCGGGTGGCGATGGCGCAGGCGGGTCTTGGCGATTCTGCCGCCGCAGAACAAACGTTCAGCAAAATCATCCCTCAGGCCAAATCGCAGCCCGCTTCTATGGAAAATGCGCTGGTGTTACGTGATGCGGCGCGTTTCCAGGCGCAAAACGGCCAGCCTCAACAGGCGCTGGAAACGTATAAAGATGCGATGGTGTCGTCCGGTATCACAACCACGCGTCCGGTTGACAATGACAGCTTTACCCGCCTGACACGAAATGATGAGAAAGATGACTGGCTGAAGCGCGGCGTACGCAGCGATGCCGGTGATCTGTACCGTCAGCAGGATGTTAACGTCACGCTGCAACACGATTACTGGGGTTCAAGCGGCACGGGCGGATATTCCGACCTCAAAGCGCATACCACTATGCTGCAGGCAGATGCACCGCTGGCGGATGGGCGTATGTTCTTCCGCAGTGACCTGGTCAATATGGATGCCGGTTCGTTTGCCACCAAAAACGGGGAATACGATCCTAAATGGGGTACCTGTGCGGAAACGCCTTGTCATGGCAATACTAATCAGTCGGCAAATGGCGCGAGCATCGCCGTAGGCTGGAAGAACAAAACCTGGGCGATGGACATCGGTACGACGCCGATGGGCTTTGATGTGGTGGATGTTGTTGGCAGCCTGAGCTATAGCAATGACCTGGGCCCAATTGGCTATACCGTTAATGCCCATCGTCGCCCAATTTCCAGCTCCGTGCTGGCTTTTGCCGGTCAGCATGACTCCAATACGGACACCACATGGGGCGGCGTACGTGCAACCGGTGGTGGCGTGAGCATAAGCTATGACAAAGGTGAGGCGAATGGTATCTGGTCAAGCCTGAGCGCGGACAGCCTGACGGGTAAAAATGTGGAAGATAACTGGCGCGTCCGCTGGATGACCGGTTACTACTACAAGATCATTAATCAAAATAATGAGCGCCTGACAGCCGGCCTGACTAACATGCTCTGGCATTATGACAAAGATCTGAGCGGCTATACCCTGGGACAGGGCGGCTATTATAGCCCGCAGGAGTATGTCTCCTTTGCATTACCGGTGACCTGGCGGAAACGCACTGAGAACTGGTCGTGGGAACTGGGTGGCTCCGTGTCGTGGTCGCATTCAAAAACTGACGATGTGCTGCGTTATCCGCTTCAGGGGCTGATCCCAACCGATGAGCCTGGTCGTTACACCGACAGGGGTGTGATGGAAACGGGCAGCAGTTCTTCAGGAACCGGTTATACCGCAAGAGCCATCATTGAACGCCGTGTGACCTCCAACTGGTTTGTCGGTCTCGGTGTTGATATTCAGGAAGCGAAAGATTACACCCCGAGCCATGCGCTGCTCTATGTGCGTTATTCCGCAGCGGGCTGGCAGGGCGATATGGACTTACCGCCGCAACCGCTCATACCGTACGCAGACTGGTAATCAGATTTAGCTTAATCCATGTGTAAGGCTCTCTAAAAAGTGTAGCAATCGGGTATACTCAGGCGCACCAGGTTTACCCCCTGGTGCGCCTTGCGCTTCGAGTTTTGTGGAGAGTCATTTTGCGTGTCAGCCGTTCTTTAACGATCAAACAGATGGCGATGGTTTCTGCCGTCACGATGCTGTTTGTATTCCTCTTCTGCGTTATTTTGCTGTTTCATTCCGTACAGCAGAATCGCTATAACACGGCTTCGCAATTAGAAAGTATTGCGCGCTCGGTGCGCGGCCCACTCTCAGCTTCTATCCTGAAAGGGGATATCCCCGAAGCGGAAAGTATTTTAAAACGCATTCAGCCTGCCGGTATTGTCAGCCGGGCGGATGTGGTGTTACCTAACCAGTTCCAGGCACTGCGGATGAGTTTTATCCCTGAACGGCCCGTCCCAATGATGGTTATGCGCCTGTTTGAGCTGCCGGTACAAATCTCGCTACCCGTTTATTCGCTCGAACGACCAGCCAACCCCCAGCCGTTAGCTTATCTGGTGCTGCAGGCGGACTCATACCGCATGTATAAGTTCGTGATGAACTGGGTGGCTACGTTAGTAACTACTTACTTACTTTTGACGCTCATTCTGAGCGTGGCGCTCACCTGGTGTATTAACCGGTTGATTGTTCACCCCTTGCGTCACATCGCCAGGGAGCTGAATAACCTTTCACCACAGAACCAGGTGGGACACCAGCTTGAGCTGCCACGCCTTCATCATGACGATGAGATAGGCATGCTGGTGCGCAGCTACAATATCAACCAACAGCGCATCCTGCGTCAGCAGGACGAGTTAAACAGCAGCGCCACGCGATTTCCGGTGTCGGAGTTACCCAACAAAGCGTTTCTGATGGCGCTGCTGGAGCAGACTGTTGCCCGCCAGCAGACAACGGCGCTGATGGTGGTTGCCTGTGAAACTCTGCAGGATACGGCGGGTGTGCTTAAAGAGAGCCAGCGCGAAGTGTTGTTGCTGACGCTGGTGGAAAAAGTGAAATCCGTCCTGGCACCGCGCATGGTACTGACCCAGGTGAGTGGTTATGACCTGGTGATTATTGCTCATGGTGTGAAAGAGCCGTGGCATGCCGTCACATTAGGTCAGCAAGTGCTCACTGTCATTAATGAGCGGCTGCCGGTTCAGGGTATCCAGCTTCGTCCGAGCGCCAGCATCGGGATTGCGATGTTTTACGGCGACCTGACGGCAGAACAGCTTTACCGTCGCGCGTTCTCGGCGGCCCAGACTGCCCGCCGCAAAGGGAAAAACCAGATCCAGTTCTTCGACCCGGAGCAAATGGAAAATGCGCAGCAGCGCCTGACCGAAGAGAGCGATATTCTCACCGCGCTGGATAACCACCAGTTTGCCATCTGGATGCAGCCGCAGGTGAATTTGCTGACGGGCGAGGTCAAAAGTGCCGAAGCGTTGCTGCGTATGCAGCAGCCGGATGGCTCGTGGGAGCTACCTGAAGGGTTTATCGAGCGTATCGAGTCCTGCGGCCTGATGGTTACCGTAGGCTACTGGGTGCTTGAGGAGTCGTGCCGCCAGCTTGCCGCCTGGCAGGCGCGTGGCGTGACCCTGCCGCTGTCGGTGAATCTGTCAGCCCTGCAGCTTATGCACCCGACGATGGTTTCTGAGATGCTGGAGTTGATTCATCGTTACCGGATCCAGCCCGATACGCTGATTCTGGAAGTGACGGAAAGCCGTCGCATTGACGATCCGAATGAGGCGGTCGCGATCCTGAAACCGCTGCGAAATGCCGGTATTCGTATTGCGCTGGACGATTTTGGCATGGGCTACGCCGGGTTGCGTCAGCTCCAGCACATGAAAACACTGCCGGTGGATGTCCTGAAAATTGACAAAGCCTTTGTTGACGGGCTGCCGGATGACAGCAGCCTGGTGCAGGCCATTATCCATATGGCACGCAGTCTCAACCTGCATGTGATTGCAGAGGGCATCGAGACGGAAGCTCAGCGCGACTGGCTGGCTGAAGCGGGTGTGGAAAGTGGACAAGGCTTTTTGTTTGCTCGCGCCGTCCCGTCGGATGTCTTTGAGCAACGGTATATTTCCAGCGCTGGCAATAACGCAAAAGTGTAATTTTGTTGCTGGCTTGTGCGAGTCAGCTCAAAGTTTTTAACATTTGTGTTTCAAAGTTGATGTCGGTTTATTTCTGTCATGTTTTACGGGTGTTATTTTAAAGCCGCAGGCTAACCATAACTTTATAAAGCCTGTGGTTTTTCTTCCCAAGGACACCCTATGAAAAACTCTCTCTTCAAAAGCCTTTACTTTCAGGTCCTGACAGCCATCGCAATCGGTATTCTGCTTGGCCACTACTACCCTGAACTGGGCGCACAAATGAAACCGCTTGGCGACGCGTTCGTTAAGCTCATCAAAATGGTTATCGCTCCGGTGATCTTCTGTACGGTGGTGACCGGCATCGCTGGCATGGAAAGCATGAAAGCGGTGGGTCGTACCGGTGCAGTTGCGCTTCTTTATTTCGAAGTGGTCAGTACCATTGCCCTGATTATTGGTCTGATTATCGTTAACGTGGTGCAGCCAGGTGCGGGCATGAACGTTGACCCGTCGACGCTGGACGCCAAAGCGGTCGCGGTTTATGCCGACCAGGCGAAGGATCAGGGCGTTGTGGCCTTCCTGCTGGACATTATTCCGGGTAGCGTCATCGGCGCATTCGCCAGCGGAAACATCCTGCAGGTGCTGATGTTTGCCGTGCTGTTTGGCTTTGCTCTGCACCGTCTGGGCAGCAAAGGCCAGCTCATCTTTAACGTGATTGAAAGCTTCTCGCAGGTCATCTTCGGCATCATCAATATGATCATGCGTCTGGCTCCGATTGGTGCCTTCGGTGCAATGGCGTTCACCATCGGTAAATACGGTGTGGGTACGCTGGTGCAGCTGGGTCAGCTGATTATCTGCTTCTATATCACCTGTATTCTGTTCGTGGTGGTGGTGCTGGGGTCAATTGCCCGCGCGGCGGGTTTCAGCATTTTCAAATTTATCCGCTACATCCGCGAAGAGTTGCTGATTGTTCTGGGCACGTCGTCCTCTGAATCTGCACTGCCGCGTATGCTCGATAAGATGGAAAAACTGGGTTGTCGTAAGTCGGTGGTGGGGCTGGTTATTCCAACGGGCTACTCATTTAACCTGGATGGCACGTCGATCTACCTGACGATGGCCGCGGTGTTTATCGCTCAGGCAACAAACAGCCATATGGATATTTTCCATCAGGTTACCCTGCTGGTGGTGCTCCTGCTCTCATCTAAGGGGGCGGCAGGTGTAACAGGCAGTGGCTTTATCGTGCTGGCGGCGACCATTTCGGCGGTGGGGCACCTGCCGGTGGCCGGCCTGGCGTTAATTCTCGGTATTGACCGCTTTATGTCTGAAGCCCGTGCGTTAACCAACCTGGTCGGTAACGGTGTGGCAACGGTGGTGGTGGCGAAATGGGTGAAAGAGCTGGATCACAAAAAGCTCAATGACACGTTAAATAATCGTCCGGCTGACGGCAAAACCACAGGTTTATCCTCTTAATCTCCTGATAAATGCCCGTATTCCCTTGTCGGGATGCGGGCTCCTGCGCATAATAACTGCTCATACCTGTCATAATTCGACAAGATTTTTTTTGGGTATATTTCACTTCTGACCGTGACGTTTTGTCGAACACGCGGTCTAATCGACGTGTTTTCATCGTCATCTTTTAGAGTGAAGCGCGTCGCGAGACACTCTTTTTAACCAGGAATGTTGATCAGGGGTTCACATGCAGGGCACAAAAATTCGACTCTTAACCGGCGGTTTGCTGATGATGGTAGCAGCCAGTTATGTGCAGGCAGATGCGCTCCAGCCAGACCCGGCCTGGCAACAAGGAACTCTGGCAAATGGTTTTCAGTGGCAGGTGTTAGCCACTCCCCAGCGTCCCAGTGACCGTATTGAAATCCGTCTGTCTGTGAATACGGGCTCCCTCACCGAAAGCTCTCTGCAGACCGGTTTTAGCCATTTTATTCCTCGGCTGGCGCTCACCCAAAGCGGCAGTTTGCAGGCAGTTCAGGTGCGTTCATTATGGCAACAGGCCATAGACCCAAAGCGCCCGCTGCCACCGGCGGTGGTCTCGTATGACTACACCATGTTTAACCTGAGCCTGCCGAATAACCGTAACGATCTGCTAAAAGAAGCACTGACGTATCTCTCTGATGCGACTGGCAATCTGGCGATTACGCCGGAAAGTATCAGCTATGCGCTGAGCAACAGCGACATGGTTGCAACCTGGCCTGTGGACACAAAAGAAGGCTGGTGGCGCTACCGCCTGAAAGGCTCAACGCTGCTCGGTCATGACCCGGCAGAACCGCTGAAACAGCCGGTCGATAGTGAACAGGTAAAAGCCTTCCACCAGAAATGGTACACCCCGGACGCGATGACCCTGATTGTGGTCGGAAATGTTGATAGTCGTGCGGTGGTTGAGCAGATCAACAAAGCGTTTGGCGATCTGAAAGGGAAACGTGAAACGCCTGCCCCTGTGCCGACGCTCTCTCCGCTGCGTGCAGAGCCTGTCAGTATCATGACAGATACCGTGCGCCAGGATCGTCTCTCCGTGATGTGGGACTCGGCCTGGCAACCTATCCGCGAGTCAGCCGCACTGTTGCGCTACTGGCGTGCCGACCTGGCACGTGAAGCGTTGTTCTGGCATGTTCAACAGACACTCAGTAAGAACAACGTGAAGAACATCGGTCTGGGCTTTGACTGCCGCGTGCTGTTCCAGCGTGCACAGTGCGCCATTAACGTCGAATCGCCAGGCGATAAGCTGAATGCAAATCTGGGCGTGGTGGCCAAAGAGCTGGCAAAAGTGCATAAAGAGGGTCTGTCTGAAGACGAGTTCAACGCGCTGGTGGCGCAGAAAAAACTGGAGCTGCAGAAGCTGTTTGCAACCTATGCCCGTGCCGATACCGACATTCTGATCAGCCAGCGCATTCGCTCATTGCAAAATCAGGTTGTGGACATTGCGCCAGAGCAGTATCAGAAGCTGCGTCAGGACTTCCTGAACGGTTTGACCGTCGATATGTTGAATCAGGATTTACGCCAGCAGTTGTCGCAGGATATGGCGTTGATTCTGCTGCAGCCGAAAGGCGAGCCGGAATATGACATGAAGGAATTGCAGTCAACCTGGGATGGGATTATGACGCCGCTATCGAAGGCAACACAGCCTGCCGCGGTGGATGATTTACACCCGGATGCGACGGATATTCCGCAGGGGCAGTAACGTCCTTCTAACCCTCTCCCTGTGGGAGAGGGAAAGAGTGCGGGCATCAGCCCGCACCTTCGTTAAGCAGGCATCGCCTCACGCGGAATAATCGCCCCGCGATACTGAATCACCGTACTGGCCGTCAGGTGTCCACGCTGTGCCGCCGCCTCGGGCGTGCCACCCGTCAGGCGTACCGCCAGGTAACCCGCGCTGAATGAATCCCCCGCTGCGGTGGTATCAACCACTTTTTCTTTGGCCAGTTTCACCGCCGGAACCTCAATCACAGCATCACCCGCAATGGCGACCAGGCACGAATTCGCGCCGCGCTTAATCACCACTTCACTGACGCCCGCTGCCTGAGTCCGTGCGATAACCTCATCAACCGGTTTCTCGCCCCACAGGGCATCTTCATCATCGAGCGTTAAGAACGCGATATCAGTGCACTGCAGCATCTGCTGATAAACCTGCTGTGTCTCTTCGCGACTCGCCCACAGGCGCGGACGGTAGTTATTATCGAAAATCACCTTGCCACCATTGGCGCGGCATTGACGCAGTAACGACAACAGCTTTTCGCGGCTGGCCGGGCTGAGGATGGCCAGGCTAATCCCGCTCAGATAGAGATAGTCAAAGGTCGCCAGCTCTTCGCAGATGGCGGCTGCGGCGTCGCTCTCCAGCCAGTATTTGGCCGCTGCTTCGTTACGCCAGTAGTAGAACGTGCGCTCACCGGTGCTGTCGGTTTCAATGTAGTACAGACCCGGCAGACGGTTTTCCATGCGCTGAATCAGCGAGGTCTGAACATTTTCACTCTGCCATGACCCCAGCATCTGCTGGCTGAAACTGTCCGTTCCCAGCGCGGTAACGTAGCTCACGCTCAGTGCATCGGGGTTAACCTGACGGGCAATATAAACGGAGGTGTTTAAGGTATCGCCACCAAAACCGCGGCTGACTTCCGTGCCCTTTTGGGACAGCTCAATCATACATTCGCCAATCACGGCAATTTTTTTAGACATAATCGTGAACCTGAACAGAGTAATTCGCAGTAGTCTGCGCTGAGTGAATTATGTGGTCAACTATATTAAAACAATGTTCCATTATTTTTTTTGAGCCAACGCGTGTTCCAGGTCATTTCTGTCATCTTAATTTCGTTTTCCCGGTGAATTGAACATAAAGTTCTCAATTATCGCGCCGATAACCCAGTGACGAGTCCAGAAAGGCTATCCCAACAACAGGACATCTGAAATGAAGTCAGAGCAGGTTATCCAGCGGCTGAGCACTACGCCTGAGGCAAGTATTGAGAACTTGCAGGAGCATCGCTACTGGCTGCAATGTGAGCGAACGTACACCTATCAGCCGATCTACCGCACAGACGGTCGACTGATGGCGATTGAAATTCTGACGGTCGTTACGCACCCTTCGAACCCTTCGCAGCGTATCGCGCCAGATCGCTATTTTGCCGAAGTTGCCGTTCGCCAGCGTCTGGATGTGCTGGAAGAGCAGTTACGCATGCTGCTGACGAAACAAGCCTTTTTCGAGCGACACGATATCCTTGCCTCGGTGAACGTGGATGGCCCGACCCTGATGGCATTACGCCAGAATGCGAAATTACAGGAACTGATCGCCACCCTGCCGTGGATGCGTTTTGAGCTGGTGGAGCATGTCCGCCTGCCGCAGGATTCGTCGTTTGCCTCGATGTGTGAATTTGGCCCGCTGTGGCTGGATGATTTTGGCACCGGCATGGCGAACTTCTCTGCCCTCAGCGAAGTGCGTTACGACTACATCAAGGTGGCCCGCGATCTGTTTATCATGCTGCGCCAGACCCCGGAAGGACGAAATCTGTTCATGCTGTTATTACAGTTGATGAACCGCTATTGTCAGGGCGTCATTGTAGAAGGTGTTGAAACGCTGGAAGAGTGGCGTGATGTGCAAAACTCGCCCGCAGCCGCTGCGCAAGGCTATTTCCTCTCGCGTCCGGTTCCAATGGATACCCTGGATAGCGTGACCGTCATGTTGTAAAACAAGCTGTTTCCCATAATAGTTCGTGGTTTCTACGCGCTATTACCGGACACAGCGCCTCGTTTACCTGAATCACGGGTAATCCGGGAAGAAAAAAACGGCAACTCAGAAGTTGCCGTTTTGCGTTTATAACGACTGATGCCGTGTTTCATGTGTCAGAAGCAGAGCAATCAACGTCAGCGCGGCCATTGCTGCCAGATACACACCCACGTAGAACAGACCGTAGTTCGCCTGTAACCAGGTCGCGATGTAGGGCGCAACGGATGCACCCAGAATAGAAGAGACGTTATACGAGAAAGAGGCACCGGTATAACGTACTTCAGTCGGGAACAGCTCCGGCAGCAGCGCGCCCATTGGGCCAAAAGTCAGGCCCATCAGGCTCAGACCAATCAGCAGATATGCCATCACCAGCGCAGGGCTACCTGAGCCCAGCAGCGGCGGGAAGACGAACAGGGCGAACAGAATGATGAGCGTGGTGATCACAATCATGCTTGAGCGACGGCCAAATTTATCCGCCAGCAGGCCGGCAATCGGCACCATCACACCAAAACCGACAACCGCCATCATCAGCATCCACAGTACTTCGTTACGCGGCAGACCCAGCCCGACTGGCGCAGCGGCGGTACTGAACGTCATTGAGTAGACGGTCATGATGTAGAACAGCGTATAGGTTGCCAGCATGATAAACGTGCCCAGCACGGTCACGCGGACGTGTTGGGTCAGCAGAGTACCCAGAGGCACTTTTACCTGTTTCTTCGCCGCAGCCACTTTGGCGAAAACCGGCGTTTCGTGTAGAGAAACACGCACATACAGACCAATCAGTACCAGAACGGCAGAGAAAATAAACGGAATACGCCAGCCCCAGTTCATGAACTGTTCATCCGTCAGCAGCCAGGAGAGCAGCAGGAAAGTCCCGTTCGCAAAGAAGAAGCCAATCGGCGCACCCAACTGCGGGAATGAACCGTAAAGCGCACGTTTGCGCGCTGGGGCGTTCTCGGTTGCCAGCAGCGCTGCACCACCCCATTCACCGCCCAGTCCCAGCCCCTGACCAAAACGCGCCAGCGCCAGCAGTACGGGAGCCAGAATGCCGATGGCTTCGTAGGTTGGCAGCAGGCCGATCGCTACGGTGGAGATCCCCATCGTCAGCAGCGACGCCACCAGAGTGACTTTACGCCCAATGCGATCGCCAAAGTGACCAAACAGCGCAGAGCCAATGGGACGTGCAACAAAAGCGATAGCAAAGGTTGCCAGAGACTGTAGCGTGGCCGCCGTCGGATCGCCCTGCGGGAAGAAGATATGCGGGAAGACGATAACCGCTGCGGTGGCATAAATGTAAAAGTCGAAGAACTCAATGGCGGTGCCAATCAGCGATGCGACGACGACTTTATTGCGCGAGTTTACCGGAACGTGTTCCGCTCCGGCGTCGAGTGTAGTGGCTGTTGCTTGCATAATATTTTCTTATTTTTTGACGAACGAAAGCCATATTACGCACAGCAAAAGCGACATTTCAATCTGTAACAAAGTCGTGAATTGACGATAAAAGCAACAAAAAGCGGATAATGTTCAGGTCAGCAAAAACACTTCCATGAAATGCTTCACGATTTTTAAATATTAGATAATAAAACTGGTTTTTGGTTAAATAAAAGTTACGAGCTGGATTTATATGCTGAAATAGCGAATTGGGCTGAAGTTTTCAGCCCAGTGGCCCCATTACCGGTGCGTTTTTCCCGGCATACGAGGGTCATTTTTGTACTGTGCTGTCGCAATCCATGCTGCACAGAACAGCGTCAGGCGGGCGAAGAAGTAGAAGAATGCCATTAGCCCCAGCACCGAGCCAAAGGCTGCACCGGAAGGGGATTTAATCAGCAATGGCAGGGTATAGGTCATCACGATTTTAATGACTTCAAAACCGATTGCTGCAATTAACGTTCCGCGGATCAGGGCCTTCCTGTGCGGGCGATGGTGGGGCAAACGCCAGAAGATCCAGAAGAACAGAAGGTAGTTAGCGAAGATGGAAATCGCCAGTCCAATACCGTGCCAGGCAGGCTTCAGCCATTTGATGTCATCGAGCCAGAGCGCGGAGATAATCAACTGTTGTGCAGCGCCGGCGACAGAGGTAATCGAAAGCGTCACGATCAACGCGATGAGCAGACCAATCAGCGAAACAAAGTCGCGAAAATATTTAACCCAAATTTTCTCCTGATCCTGCGGCGTACGCTCCCACACATCGCGCGACTGGGCGCGAATGGCCTCGCGCAGGTTGCCCATCCAGTTAATACCGGAATAGAGCGCAATCAGCAGCCCCACCAGGCCAACGGTGGTGCGTTGTTGAATGGCGGTATTGATGGTGCTTTTGAGCGTGCCGGCGAGCGTTGGATCGCTGACGCTCATCAGGATTTTATCGAAGATGTCCTGAAGCAGCGTCGGGTGCCAGGCGAGAATAAAACCGGCGGCTGCAAATGACACCATCAGGATGGGGATCATGGAGAGAAATGAGAAGTAGGTGATAGCGGCTCCAAACTGATTACCCATGCGGTCGTTAAAACGTTCCGTCGCGCGTATCAGATGCGCAATCATGGGACGACGCTGAATTTTCTGCGCCGTACGGGTGACCGTTTTAAGCGCTTTTCCGGCTTTACCTGGGGCCATTTCCTGAGGGGGACGTTGCTGGTTGTTTTCCGACGTCACACGCGTTTCCTTATTCATCTGGTGAGGACTTTTTGAAATTATAACCTGCACCTAACCAACATAGGCTTTCATTAACACCGTTAGCCACTCCATAAACAGATGCACGCGGCGGGAGAGGTTACGACGATGGGGATAAATTAGCGAGACGGGCATCGGCTCTGCGCGATATTGCGGCAAGATCTCCTGTAGTTTTTTTGCCCGCAGGGAATCACGCACGCCAACGCGCGGTACCTGGATAATGCCCAGCCCGGCGATGCAGGCTGCGTGGTACGTTTCCGTGCTGTTGACCGTCAATACCCCGCCGGTTTTAATCCACTGCGTTGAGCTGCCATTATAATATTCAAAGCCTTGCGGACGGGTACCCAGCGTGGCGGCGTAATGGATGACAGCGTGTGAACCGAGATCGCCCAGCGTTTCAGGATAACCAAAACGCGTCAGATAATCCGGGCTGGCGCAGTTAATCACCGACAGTTTACCCAGCGGGCGGGCGATAAGCCCCGAATCCTTCAGCGTACCCACGCGCACCACGCAGTCAAAACCTTCGCGAATGACATCCACCAGACGATCGCTGCTGCTGAGTTCCAGCTCAATCCCGGGATACTGCTGTAAAAACGCAGGCAGTTTTGGGATGACTAAATTTCGCGCAACGCCGACGGGCATATCAACGCGTAACCGTCCGCTGATGCTGGAGGGATCATGCTGGAACATACCGTCCAGTTCGTCGAGGTTTGCCAGAAGATCTTTTGCCCGTTCGTAATAGACCATACCATCCTGCGTCAGGCTGACACGGCGCGTGGTGCGGTGCAATAGCTGGGTGCCCAGCCGGTTTTCCAGCGCCTGAACCTGACGTGACACACTCCCTTTTGGCAGGCTCAGCGTCTCCGCCGCACGGGAAAAACTCTCCAGTTCCGCGACCCGAACAAACAACTGCATTGCGTGAATTTTATCCATAGGAAAAGCTCATTGTTGTTCAAGATGAAACAGTGAAGCGTTTATGGCTATCTTTATTGATTTTCTATCACCTAATAAGCTCTTTCTCAATCTCCATAACAGCCAAATTGAGGTTTCTTATGACTGAACGTATTGCATTAGTGACAGGTGGTAGCCGTGGTCTGGGTAAAAATGCGGCCTTAAAGCTGGCGGCGGACGGCACGGGAATTATCCTGACGTATAACAATAGTCAGCAGGAAGCGCTGGATGTTGTGCATGAAATTCAGGGAAAAGGTGTTAAAGCTGCGGCATTGCAACTTAACGTCGGTGATATTTCATGTTTCGATGTTTTCGCCCAACAGGTACAGGACACCCTGAAGGCCCTGTGGCAGCGTGATACGTTTGATTATTTATTGAACAATGCAGGAACGGGTTTATACGCGCCATATACCGGAACAACGGAAGCCCAGTTTGATGACGCGCTGAACATCCATTTCAAAGGACCATTTTTCCTGACGCAGTGTCTGTTGCCGCTGTTGCGCGACGGTGGACGGATCCTGAACGTTTCCAGCGGTCTGACCCGCTTTACTCAGCCAGGCTCTGGTACCTATGCGGCGATGAAAGGGGCGATGGAAGTGCTGACCCGCTATCAGGCAAAAGAGCTGGGTGCGCGCGGGATCGCCGTCAATATTATTGCCCCTGGGGCGATTGAAACCGATTTTGGCGGTGGACGCGTGCGTGACAATGCGGATCTCAACCAGCTTCTGGCCTCACAAACGGCTCTGGGCCGTGTGGGGTTGCCGGACGACATTGGTGATGCCATTGCCGCGCTGCTCAGCGATAAACTGGGCTGGATGAATGCACAACGTATTGAAGTGTCAGGCGGCATGTTCCTGTGATATCGGGTCTGAAGGGGAGGGAGCCTCTTCAGAATATACTCAAATCAGGTATGTCGAAATCCTTCCAGATTTAAATAACACCCGGTTAATTGTAACGTACCCATTCTTTGAGTTTTTTCTTAAATAGTACCTCTGTAGAATTTTCTCGCTATTCTCAGAGGAAAGAACCATGCGAGTAATCATGTTTGACAGGCAGTCAATATTTATTCATGGAACGATCGGTAGCCTTCAAAAATGTATTCCGGAAATAAATATTACGGGCACAAGTCAGACTGAAGAATTGTGGGAGCAGCTATCCGCATCGCCTTCCGCTATCGTCATGATTGACGGACGCTTTATTCAGGATGACGGCATGGCTCTGCTGGAAGCGCTCCTGTATCGCTTTCCGGCCACGCGCGTGGTGATGATGCTGGTGAAAAAAGAGGTCAGATGGGTAGAGCAGCTCATGCAGCGTAACGTGAGGGCAATCGTCCACCGCAACGCGGTTCCGGAGATGTTCTCCGCCGTGTTGGGCTCTGTATCAAAGGGGATGGTCTGTTTCCCCTGCGAATGGTTAAGTGTGTCTCAGCCATATCAGCATGAACTCTCCTTGTTGAGCGATCGCCAGCGTGAGGTACTGAAGTTACTGGCGGCTGGGGAGTCGAATAAAGAGATCGGGCGCATTCTGAACATCAGTGCCGCAACGGTAAAAGCGCACCTGGAAGCCCTTTTCCGCCGCCTGGATGTTAAGAACAGAACGCAGGCCGCGATGTACTATACCCGGGCGATGGCCTGAAGAAGCTCTGGTGGCAGACGGGAGATGCCGCCAAAGCTGAATATCGTCGATACCAGTGAGTCATATTGCTGTTGGGTGAGGGGGTGCGGAAAATTTTCACCGATCAGCGCCTCACATAATTGAATATCGTCGTGCAACAAGTGTTCAGCCTGGGCAGGTGTGATAAGCCCACGAAAAATTTCCCCCTCGCGGATGACATGGCCGTATCCGATTACCCATACCCCCCGTTCATCACGATATTTTTCCTGGGAGAGTCCTTGTTGTTTTTTAATTAATGCAATGGCAGCAGAAGATATCTTCAGCATATGACCAGTCATATTCATTTCCTCTTAATAACGTTACTGTAGAGGAAACGAAGTCTGAGAAATATCCGCCAAATGGCCGTTGATCAGCGAATATTTATCCGGTATTCGTGCTTCAACAAACCAAACAGCCAGTCATTATGCCAGCGCCCGGCAAGGTAATAGTTTTCCCGCAGCTCGCCTTCAGGTTGAAAACCCGCTTTTTCCAGCAACCGTCTGGAGGCGATATTGCCTGCCGTTACGGTGGCGGTCAGCCGTCGGATGTTGCCTTGAGTGAATGCGAAATCACATAGTGCCTGGAGCGATTCAAAACCATAACCTTTCCCCTGTGCTACCGGGGCGAAGAGGAAACCGACTTCAGCGCAGTCCTGTTCCCGGTGAATATAGCCGGTTACACCTAGCGGCGTCTGGCTCGCCGTATCACGTACCACCAGGCAGAGCCAGTGCGCGCAGCCTGGTGTCCACGGCATCAGACGAGAATCGAACGCTTCACGGATTTCGGCCAGGGGGCGGTCTTGTGCGACAAAGCGCATAACGTCCGGGTCTTGCTGTAAGGCCAGAAAAAAGGGCCAGTCTTGTTCCTGCAGCGGTGAGCAGGTGAGGCGTGTGGTCGTGAAGGCAGGCATTCAGATTCTCCTGAGACATTTTCAATGATTATAGAGCTGTCACTTTATTTCAACAGAAAGTCAGGTATGTTTAACTGCGTATAAATAAAAGAAAAACGGCTGCTGCGTGCCGGGCCCGGATGTCTTCGTTGTCTCTGAAGGAAAATAATGACTCTCAGCGCATCACATCATATTCGCGAACAGTTCGAACACTGTCTGGCCGTCATTCGCCAGGCGTCTGTAGAGATACTGCTTCTTCTGAATGTACATGCTTCTGAAGGAAAAGATCCACGCTGGTTTCTGGAACAGCTGGACAGTGCCCGTCTGGGGCTGGGCGGATGGACTGCCGTTGCGAAGCAACTTAACCTGAATGATGCTGAGATGTCGGAGTTTACCCTGCAGTTACGCCTGTTGCAGCAGCGGGTTCCTCAGTATGAAAGCGGGCAGGATGTCAGTGAAAATCAGCTCATTGCGGCGATGCGCTTTGTGAACGCACTGGAACACCTGCGTTTGCAGCAACCCCTCCTGACCTACAGCACCGAACTGGCTCCCGGTAATGAGATCCAACAACAGCAGGCACATAAGCAGGTGCGTGCGATTGAACTGATGATCAAAGGGCTTATCCAGCAGGCATGGCCCGATCAGGTGCGGCTGAATAACCATCTCAAGACTTTGTTTAACGCTGACCGCGTACGTCGCTGGCTTAAGCTTGGCGAAATCAACGATGTCCTGAGCGGCATGATGTTCAGTGAGCTGGCGCAGATGCTGGTGGATAAAAAGGAGTTTAGCCGGTATTACGCCTCACTGTTTAGCGACCCGTCAATGCTGACATTACTGGTTGAACCGCGTAAGACATTGCAAACGTTCCTTGATGATATCCGGCAAATCCGCAACAGTATTACCGTACAGCAGGCGTTAAGTTCGGCGCAGATCCTGCTGCTGGATAACTACTATGCACAGATCACCCGCCCCGTGCAGCGTGCTTTTGAAGAGGGGAGGACGCGCATTAACCCGGCGGGATTAATGGCGGTGGATGCCAGCGAGCTGCATGCTTTCTGGGAAAAGGCGCAGAAGATGGACCGGGTTACCGGCGGCGATCTGTTTGAAGTCCGCGACACGATTGAAAAGCCAACCCAGCGCGCGCCCCGAACGCCTGAACAACGTGAGCAGCTTATTTCCGGCATGTTATGGGGAGCAGTTGGGGTGATGATCATCGCGATTGCCGTGGGGGGATTCTGGCTGGTGACCAGCAGCAGTAAACCTCAGCCAGCGCTCGTGAATGCGGCAGAAACCTCTCAGCCTCAGGAGATGCGCGAAACACCTTCCTCGCGTGAGACGCTGACGCGCATGGGGGTGACCTGGGACGAGAATAATTTCCGTTCAGCCATCAACCGCAACGACACCCGCATAACGCAGCTATTTTTACAGGGCGGGATGGACTGGAAGCTGTCCTGGACAGAAGAGGCGATGTCGGCAGAGCATGACGACGTGCTTGAACTGATGCTGCACTATCGGCAAAACATGGTGGAGGAAAAGCCGTGCCGTCGCTTTATCAATACGCTTGGCCACGCCATGTCTGATGGTGAATCTCTGACTGCAATACGTAAAGAGTATCTGAAAGCGTTTTGTACCGTGCCTGCCGTGGTGAAGCGCCAGCAGCATGATGCCGATATGGCAACGCGCCGTGCGCAGTCACAACCGGATGCCACCACGAAAAAATGGCAGTCCATTCAGACTGCCATTTATGAGGTGATTCGCTAATATACCCCTCTCCCCGGTTCTGACCCTCTGGGAGAGGGTCAGGGTCGAGGCTCCCCGTACAACCCAATCAACCGTCGAACCACACCATTGGTCCAGCCGAAACCATCCTGTAGCGGATACTCACCCCCACCGCCTTCACGTGGTGTACTGCTGGCGATGTGGTACTTCTCAATCAGCTTGTGGTGCGTTTTATAGAAGAGGTTCACCGTCTGGAGCCAGCTCCAGGCGATCTCATCACCCAGTGCGTCGTTGCCATACTGTTTGAACCCCTGAATCGCCATCCACTGCAGCGGTGCCCAGCCATTGGGTTTATCCCACTGTTCGCCGGTTTCGTACTCGGTTGCCATAATACCGCCTGGTGTCAGCAGACGCGCTTTAACGGCATCAGATAGCCGTTCTGCCTGCTCATGCGTGGCCATACCGACATACAGTGTCACAATGCTGGCCGCAGAGAATAACGCCATCTCTTCGCGTCGCCAGTCGTAATCACGGTAGCAGCCATGCTCCTCATCCCACAGATAGCGGTTCACCGCCGCACGTCGATCGGCTGCTTTCTGGCGGAACTGTTCAGCGGTCTCTTTATCCCCTTTTGACGCCGAAATATTGGCGATCGCGCTTTCCAGCTTGAACAGGAATGCATTCAAATCAATGGGGATAAACTGCGTCGTGCGGATGCTGGCAAGCCGACCGGGATCGCGCAGCCAGCGGGAAGAGTAATCCCAGCCGGAAGCCGCGCCAGCTCGCAGATCGCGGTAGACCTCATTCGGTGGACGACCGGAATGGCGGGCCGTCTCTACGTCCTCAATCCAGGATTCATCGCGCGGTGTGTCACGATCATCCCAGTAGCGGTTGAGCATTGAGCCGTCTGGCATACGTACCACATGGCGATAGGCCTGGTTCAGCAGCAGCGACTCCGCGCCATCCATCCAGAAGGCGTACTCCATTTTCAGGTGTTCCAGATAGCGTTTCGCGCCACGCACGCCGTCCTCCTCGAACAGCTCGACCATCAGGGCAAAGACCGGGGGCTGAGAACGGCTGAGATAATAGGTTCGGTTACCGTTGGGGATGTGTCCGTAGCGCTCAATCATCCACGCGAAGTTATCCGCCATACACTTCAGCAGATCGTCCCGACCACTTTCCGCCAGCCCCAGCATGGTGAAGTAGGAGTCCCAGTAGTAGGTTTCGCTGAAGCGCCCGCCGGGGACGATATAGGACTGTGGCAGCGGTAGCAGGGATGACCAGGGAATATGATCCTGCGGCTCACGCGTCAGTACCGGCCACAGGCTATCAATATGCTCCCTGAGCGACAGCCCTGGGTCAGAGACATATTCGGTCGAGAGTGATTCCGGCATCCAGAAGTGGTTCTCCACGAACTGGCGCAGGTCAAAATCCCGGTGGCGTTTCACCTTGCGGTAGCGGATCAGGATATCCAGAGGATCCTTCTTCGGTGCACAGTCGGGGAAGGTTTTGCTATCCGTAAAAAGCCGCGAGGACTGCACATGTTCGAACAGCTCAAGATAGCGATCGGCAGGGGTCAGGGCATCCGAGGCGGGCAACCCCTCAATCATTTCGGGTTCCGGCTCCGCCTCAATCATTTCATCCAGTTTCAACTCGCAGGGATCGGTTTCGTAACGCAGCTCTTCTGCAACCCCGAATTCGATGTTTTCGGCAGCGTGGAGTTTCTGGCTGAACATAGTGATAAAGACCTCCGGTTGTGTGTTCGTATAGACAGGTTGTTCCGGGTGTCTGTTAAGCGTAGACATTCGCTTCGGTGTCTGGGGAGTGAAACGTGCGCTTGATCACATTTCGCTGTGGCGGCGTGGTGAACGTTATTTTTTATAGTTCATTGATATGCAAAAACAAACGGGAATTGAGGCTCACTATCCGGGAGAAAAAATTCAGACCATTCGTTTTGCAACGAGTGATGTATGTTCACGATGCTTTCCGGTACAGCGGCATCGTGAACATCGCGTCTAAAGGCTTTGTTTTAGACGCCTGCTGATAGGTTCAAACTCCTCAGTGGAGTGGCGTTCAAGCGTATCAGGGGTGTTATCGTCGATGGCTTTCCAGTAGGACCACGGAACCGGTTTTTTGCCTAGCTCATAGTCCATCGCATCCCAGGCATCTTCCCTGAAGGAATAAAAAGCCCAGTGCGCATTATGCTTGTCGAGAACGGTCAGGACATCGCTCAGCCACTGCTTACAGCCCTGCAACGTGCGTATGCAGCCAAACTCACCGGCGACAACCCGGTTTGCCGGAACGCCGTGTTGTTTAGCCCAGACGAAGGGGGCGCTCATCCAGCGATCTATTGCTGCCGCATCCCATTTCACCTGTTTGCCACCAAATGTGACCATGCCGGGGTACTCATACGGCACTTTGCGGCGCGCATTCGGGGCGCTGGTAAATTCATACGGCTCATACATGTGGAAGCTGTACAGAACCCGTTTGTCATTAAGCGCTGCAGGCCAGCCAGAAAAGCCGCGCGCGGAGCCGTACCAGCCTCCGTCGACCATGATCGGCGTGGTCGCGTCGACCTGACGGATGGCGGCAATAATCTGATTGTAGAGTTCAGGAAGGTTGCGTGCCGTGTTTGCCTGCTGTTGATACCAGGTTTTCAGCGCCTCCGCGGAGGCTTGCTCGCTAATTTTGCCTTGCTTTTCCGGTGCGGGTTCATTGATCAGGTTCCAGGCGACAATGCCGGGTTCGTCCTTCAGCGCCAGCGCTAAATCGCGCCAGAACAGTGCCGCCTCCTGCCAGTATTTTTTGTCCTGCCAGATGCGGTCATCGAACTGGTTATGATTATTTTGCGACCAGCGCATACCGGGTAAGGAAAGCGGGGCAATGACGACCTTGAGCCCGGCGGCATGCGCCCGCCTGATGGACGCTTTCAGGGTGGCGAGATCGGCGGCTTGCAGCGTGCGGTAGCCGTCTGCATTGCCCATGAGAAAATCACGATCGGCTGGCTTCCATTTGTCGTAGGACAGACGAACCCATGTCGCGCCGTAGCCGCGCAGCGCCTCATAATACGCCTGTGTCGGTGGCAGGCGGTTAAAACTGTTTCCACCGTGCTGGGGGGTATCCCAGAAGGTGATGTCATTGGATGATGAGGCTGAAAAAGTGAAAAGAAGCAGGGTGATACCGATAAGCGCTTTCATCTCAATCCCTTTTAAGCGTGGCGATAATTTTATATTCATCAGAATGATGAAGTGTTGTATTTAAATTATCGAGTCCTATAAAAAAACTGGCCTGTTACGGCCAGTTTTTTTTGAGTGAAGCGCCAGACAACGAAAAGCGGTTAACGCATGGTCACAAACTCTTCCGCCGCAGTCGGGTGGATCGCCACGGTGTTGTCGAAATCTTTCTTGGTTGCGCCCATCTTCAGTGCTACGGCAAAGCCCTGCAGGATCTCGTCCATGCCGAAGCCAATACCGTGGATGCCGACAATCTTCTCTTCTGGCCCAACGCACACCAGCTTCATGCGGCATGGCTGACGGTGAGAGGTGACGGCGGTATACATCGCGGTGAACGCTGATTTGTACACTTTCACCTGGTCGTCGCCATACTGTTCGCGCGCCTGCGGTTCGGTTAAGCCGACAGTGCCGATGGGCGGATGACTGAAGACCACGGTCGGGATATTGCTGTAGTCCAGATGCTCGTTTGGCTTGTTGTTAAACAGGCGTTCAGAAAGACGACGGCCCGCTGCCACGGCAACCGGGGTCAGTTCAACGGCACCGGTGTTATCACCTACCGCGTAAATGCCCGGTACGCTGGTGTTCTGGAACTTATCGACAACGATATAGCCTTTGTCATTGGTTTTCACGCCCGTGACGGCCAGGTTGAAGTTGTCGTTGGCAGGCTCGCGACCAATCGCCCAGATCAGGCAATCGACGGTCTGGCTACGGCCATCTTCCAGCTCCAGGGTCAGGCTACCGTCTGCATTTTTCAAGACCGCTTTTGGCACGGCGTGAGTGTGCAGGGTTGGGCCTTCGGCATTCATCACTTCGACCAGCGTGTCGACGATCAGCGGGTCGAAACTGCGTAGTGGGGCGTGTTTACGTACGAACAGGTGCGCTTCTGCACCCAGACCGTTAATCACACCGGCCAGCTCCACGGCAATGTAACCCGCGCCAACCACGGCAACGCGTTTTGGTAGGGCAGGCAGCTCGAAGAAACCATCGGAGTCGATACCGTATTCCACGCCCGGAATATTCGGGTGGCTCGGACGGCCACCGGTAGCGATCAGGATGTGATCGGCGGTGATCGTCTCACCGTTCACTTCGACAGTCTTCGCGTCAACGAAACGGGCAAAGCCACGGATCACATCCACGTTATTTTTGCCCAGCACGTTGTCGTACGAGGTGTGAATACGGTCGATATAGGCGGTACGGCTGGCGATCAGCTTGTCCCAGTCGAAGTTATTGATGGTGGTGTCAAAGCCATAATCCGGGCCATACATATGAATAGCTTCACGGATTTGCGCGGCATGCCACATCACTTTTTTCGGTACACAACCCACGTTCACGCAGGTGCCGCCCAGCTCTTTGGCTTCAATCAGCGCACATTTCTGGCCATACATGGCCGCACGGTTGATGGAGGCGATGCCGCCGCTGCCGCCGCCGATTGCGATGTAGTCATAATGCTTAGTCATAGCTTTTATCCTTAATCGTGAATTGCCGCGATTGTATACCTGAAATCAATAGTTTCCACCGATGGCTGTGATTACTCTGGCACGATCCAACTGACGGTGGCATGACCGATACCCGTTGGTACCAGTTTTTTGTGCAGCCACGGCAGTACGCTGTTCATCTGCGCTTCAAGCTTCCACGGTGGGTTGATGACAATCATGCCGGAGGCGGTCATGCCGCGCTGGTCGCTGTCCGGGCGCACGGCCAGCTCAATCTGCAGAATTTTGCGGATGCCGGTTGCTTCCAGGTCTTTGATCATGCGTTTGATTTGCGCGCGCAGCACGACCGGATACCACAGAGCATAGGTCCCGGTGGCAAAGCGTTTATAGCCTTCGTTGATGCCAGTCACGACGGCCTGATAGTCAGTTTTGATTTCGTACGGCGGGTCGATCAGCACCAGACCGCGACGGGAAACCGGCGGCAGCTTGGCTTTCAGCTGCTGGTAACCGTCGGCTTTGTCCACCCGGGCACGGCTGTCTTTCTGGAACTCAGAACGCAACAGTGGGAAATCACTCGGGTGCAGTTCGGTCAGTTGCAGGCTGTCCTGCTCGCGCAGCAGCTGGCGCGCAATCAGTGGGGAACCTGGGTAGTAGCGCAACTGGCCGCTGCGGTTGAAGTGTTCCACTACGCCGATATACGGTTCCAGCTCGGCTGGCAGGTCATCCTGTTGCCAGATACGGGCGATCCCTTCGAGATACTCACCGGTACGCTCGGCATGCTCGCCGCTCAGCTGATAACGACCCGCGCCCGCGTGGGTGTCCAGATAGAGAAACGGTTTATCTTTCTCTTTGAGCGCTTCAATGATCAGGCTCTGAACGGTGTGTTTGAGGACGTCGGCGTGGTTGCCTGCGTGAAAGCTGTGGCGATAACTGAGCATGGGTAATGATATTCCGCTGAAATGACGATTTGCCACAGTTTACAGCAGAACGGCACAGATTACCCGTAGGCCCGGTAAGCGCAGCGCCACCGGGCGCATTTCCGCCACGCTTAGCATTGAAATTCACTACACTTAACCCCATTCTAGAATCAATATGCCCAGCGCCGGATGCGCGCTTCATTCATCTTATTCAACAGGACTGCGTTTATGACCAATCCATTACTGACGCCTTTTTCGTTGCCGCCGTTTTCTAAAATCCTTCCTGAACATGTTGTCCCGGCCGTGACGCAATCGCTGGCCAGCTGTCGTGCGGCGGTAGAAAGCGTGGTGGAGCAGGGGGCTCCGTACACCTGGGAAAATCTGTGTCAGCCGCTGGCAGAAGTGGATGATGTGCTGGGGCGTATTTTCTCCCCGGTGAGCCACCTGAATTCGGTGAAAAATAGCCCGGAACTGCGCGAAGCCTACGAACAAACTCTGCCGCTGCTCTCTGAGTACAGCACCTGGGTCGGTCAACACGAAGGGTTATACAAAGCTTACCGCGACCTGCGCGATGGCGATCACTATGCATCGCTGAATACTGCGCAGAAAAAATCAGTTGATAATGCCCTGCGTGATTTTGAGCTGTCCGGGATTGGCCTGCCAAAAGAGAAGCAGGTCCGCTACGGTGAAATCGCGGCGCGCCTGTCTGAGCTGGGCAACCAGTACAGCAACAACGTGCTGGATGCCACGATGGGCTGGACGAAACTGATTACCGACGAAGCTGAGCTGGCCGGTATGCCGGAAAGTGCGCTGGCGGCGGCGAAAGCCCAGGCCGAGGCCAAAGAGCAGGAAGGTTTCCTGCTGACCCTGGATATCCCAAGCTATCTGCCGGTGATGACCTACTGCGACAACCAGGCGCTTCGCGAAGAGATGTACCGCGCCTACAGCACGCGTGCGTCAGATCAGGGGCCGAATGCGGGCAAATGGGACAACAGCCCGGTGATGGCAGAAATCCTCGCGCTGCGTCACGAGCTGGCACAACTGCTGGGCTTTGAAAGCTATGCCTTCAAATCCCTCGCCACCAAAATGGCCGAGAACCCACAACAGGTGCTCGATTTCTTAACCGACCTTGCCAAACGTGCCCGTCCGCAGGGTGAAAAAGAGCTGGCCCAGCTGCGTGCCTTCGCGAAAGCGGAGTGCGGTGTGGATGAGCTGCAGCCGTGGGATATCGCGTACTACAGCGAAAAACAGAAACAACACCTTTACAGCATCAGCGACGAGCAGCTGCGCCCGTACTTCCCGGAAAACAAAGCCGTTAACGGCCTGTTTGAAGTCGTGAAACGTATCTACGGCATCACGGCTAAAGAGCGTACTGATATCGACGTCTGGCATCCGGATGTGCGTTTCTTCGAGTTATATGACGAGAAAAACGAGCTGCGTGGCAGCTTCTATCTGGATCTTTATGCGCGTGAGAACAAGCGCGGCGGAGCGTGGATGGATGACTGTGTCGGCCAGATGCGTAAAGCCGACGGTTCATTGCAAAAGCCGGTTGCTTACCTGACCTGTAACTTCAACCGCCCGGTGAATGGCAAACCGGCACTGTTCACCCACGATGAAGTGATCACCCTGTTCCACGAGTTCGGTCACGGTCTGCACCATATGCTGACCCGTATCGAAACCGCAGGCGTAGCCGGTATCAGCGGTGTGCCGTGGGATGCGGTCGAGCTGCCAAGCCAGTTTATGGAAAACTGGTGCTGGGAGCCGGACGCGCTGGCGTTTATCTCCGGTCACTTTGAAACGGGCGAACCGCTGCCGAAAGAACTGCTGGAGAAAATGCTGGAGGCGAAAAACTACCAGGCGGCGATGTTCATCCTGCGTCAACTGGAGTTCGGCCTGTTCGACTTCCGTCTGCATGCCGAGTTTAGCCCGGAGCAGGGGGCGAAAATCCTCGAAACCCTGGCTGAGATTAAAAAGCAGGTTGCCGTTATTCCAGGACCAACCTGGGGCCGTTTCCCGCACGCGTTCAGCCATATCTTCGCAGGTGGCTACGCGGCAGGTTATTACAGCTACCTGTGGGCCGACGTACTGGCGGCGGATGCCTTCTCTCGCTTCGAAGAAGAGGGGATTTTCAACCGCGAAACCGGTCAGTCGTTCCTCGACAACATCCTGACTCGCGGTGGTTCCGAAGAGCCTATGGTGCTGTTCAAACGCTTCCGCGGCCGTGAGCCACAACTGGACGCGATGCTGGAGCATTACGGAATTAAAGGCTAATTGCTACGTGAAGATCTGCTTAGTCGATGAAACAGGCACCGGAGACGGTGCCTTATCTGTTCTGGCCACCCGCTGGGGACTGGAACATGATGAAGAAAACCTGATGGCGCTGGTGATGACACCGGAGCATCTGGAATTACGTAAACGCGATGAACCGAAGCTTGGCGGGATTTTTGTCGATTTTGTTGGCGGGGCAATGGCGCACCGCCGCAAGTTCGGCGGTGGCCGCGGCGAAGCGGTCGCTAAAGCGGTTGGTATCAAGGGGAGCTATCTGCCGGACGTGGTCGATGCGACGGCGGGACTGGGGCGTGATGCGTTTGTGCTGGCGTCGGTGGGCTGCCGCGTGCGGATGCTGGAGCGCAATCCGGTGGTCGCGGCGCTGCTCGACGATGGGCTGACGCGTGGCTACGCTGACCCGGAAATCGGCTCCTGGCTACAGGAGCGTTTACAGTTGATCCACGCCTCCAGCCTGACGGCGCTGACGGATATCACCCCGCGCCCGCAGGTGGTCTACCTTGACCCGATGTTCCCGCATAAGCAGAAAAGCGCGCTGGTGAAGAAAGAGATGCGTGTGTTTCAGTCGCTGGTGGGGCCGGATTTGGACGCGGATGGTTTGCTGGAGCCTGCCTGCCGGTTAGCAACAAAACGGGTCGTCGTGAAACGCCCTGACTATGCGCCACCGCTGGCTGACGTCGCCACGACGAATGCGGTGGTGACCAAAGGACACCGGTTTGATATTTATTCCGGTACGCCGGAATAAAAAAAGCCGGGTGGCGGCTTCGCCTTACCCGGCCTACGTCTTCAAACGTGCCCTCTCCCTGGGGAGAGGGCACGTTTGACTTACTCGTCTTCTTCGTCACGCAGTGGAACAATCAGCATATCTACGTGAACGGTGTTGATCAGCTGACGCGCTGAGGACATCAGTTTGCTCCAGAAGTCCTGATGATGACCGCAAACCACCAGATCCATATCGTACTTCTTAATCGCATCAACCAGTACCTGGCCCAGGTCACCGCTGCCGCTTAAGGTTTCGGTGATGGGGTAGCCTGCGTTGGTGGACAACTCGCTCAGTGCGTGGTGTGTCTCTTCGGAGATGCGTTTTTGCATATCGCCAAGATTGACATCGATCAGACCGGTATAGAGGTCGGAGTAATTCACATCAACGTGAATAAGAGAAACTTTCGCGTTGTATGGGCGTGCCATGGATACTGCTTTATCAACCAGCACTTTGCTCTCCGGGGAGAGGTCTACCGCGATGAGAATGTGTTTGTAAGCCATAGTGTTACTCCTTCCTTAAGTTATCGATGACTAAAAGGGAAAGCCGTCGTCTGATGCTTAATTACGGCTCAGTTAAACAAAATTTTCAAGCTTTGGTGTTGATAACGATTAACCTTGTGGCAAAAAAATTAACGGATCTCCTACACTATTTAATGAGCCGTTCGGATATTAAAACGCGAACCGGATCGACTTTTGAGTCATTCTTTCACTGAACTGTCTGTCAGGGCATTGGGTGCGGTAGCTCAGAAGCCTTGCTTCGTGGGCGGACGCCGGGGAGGATGTATGATTAGCACCGTCGCATTGTTTTGGGCACTGTGCGTGGTTTGCATAGTGAATATGGCGCGCTACTTCTCATCGTTACGTGCGCTGTTAGTGGTACTTCGTGGTTGCGATCCGTTGCTTTATCAGTATGTGGACGGTGGAGGTTTCTTCACCTCGCATGGACAGCCCAGCAAACAGATGCGTCTGGTGGGGTATATCTATTACCAGCGCTACCGCGACCATCACGATGAAGAGTTTATCCGTCGTTGTGAGCGCTTGCGTCGTCAGTTCATTCTGACCAGTGCGCTGTGTGGCCTGGTCGTGGTCAGTATGATTGCATTGATGATTTGGCACTGAGCACAAAAAAAAAGCGGGTCAGTTTCCTGACCCGCTTTTTTGTCGCCTTCAGCCGATTAAATCAGCTTCAGTGCAATCCAGTACAACCCGCCAGACAGCAGGATGGAGGCCGGAAGGGTAAACACCCAGGCCATCAGGATATTGGTCACGGTTTTGCGCTGCAGACCGCCGCCGTCGACAATCATCGTACCCGCTACCGAAGAGGAGAGTACGTGGGTCGTGGAAACAGGCATACCGGTGTAGCTCGCCAGACCGATAGAGACCGCCGCCGTCATCTGCGCGGACATACCCTGCGCATAGGTCATGCCTTTCTTACCAATCTTCTCGCCGATGGTGGTCGCCACACGACGCCAGCCAATCATCGTACCGATACCCAGTGCCAGTGCGACAGCCATGATGATCCAGATTGGCGCGTACTCAATGGTATTGAGCATATCGCTTTTCAGTTTCTTCAGCAGTCGCTGGTCGTCTGCATTGACTTCCGGCAGCTTCGCGACTTTATCCGTTACATCAGAGATGCAAAGCATAATACGACGCAGTTGACCGCGCTGTTCAACGGAAAGTTTGTCATAACTTTCGATATCACCCAGTATGCCTTTCGCACGTTCCAGCGCGTTAATTGCATTCGCCGGGTGGCAGTGGAACTCCGTCGGTGTGGTCGTTGTGCCCGCGTCAGGAGACGGGATCAACTGGTCAACGCCGGTCGCTTTCTTCAGCAGTTCAGGGTGCTGCTGGAAGTAAATTTCGACGTTGTTCACCGCATCACGCGTACGGGTGATTTCGTAACCGGAGGCATTCATGTTGACCACGAACCCCGCCGGAGCGACACCAATCAGTACCAGCATGACCAGACCAATGCCTTTCTGACCGTCGTTCGCGCCGTGTGAGAACGACACGCCGATAGCGGAAAGGATCAGAGCAATCCGTGTCCAGAAAGGTGGCTTTTTCTTGCCATCTTTCTTTTCACGCTCAGCCGGCGTCAGGTGAATACGGGAGCGTTTTTTAGTATTGCTCCAGTAACGACGCAGAATGAAAATCAATCCACCTGCAACCACCAGACCCACGATAGGGGAAACGATGAGTGAGGCAAAGATCCCCAACACTTTCGGGATGTTTAACGCATCAACAACCGATGTACCGGTCATCAGGGCATTGGTTAACCCGATACCGATAATCGCGCCGATGAGGGTGTGAGAACTGGATGCAGGCAGGCCGAAATACCAGGTACCGAGGTTCCAGATAATTGCAGCAA
The DNA here is from genome assembly GCF_046622475.1 of Enterobacter sp. LM3. Taxonomy (NCBI): domain Bacteria; kingdom Pseudomonadati; phylum Pseudomonadota; class Gammaproteobacteria; order Enterobacterales; family Enterobacteriaceae; genus Enterobacter; species Enterobacter sp. LM3. Next base: position 43,571 of record NZ_JBJURN010000017.1, read on the forward strand.
GCAGCATTGAGAACACCATAGCAAGGCCATGGCCAGAACTAACGTTAAGTAGCAGATCCGTTGGCAGCATATGCACGATGGCATAAGCAACGCTCAGTCCGCCCAGGAGGACACCAAAAAAGTTAAATACCGCCGCCATAACGACCGCGACTTGCGATCGCATTGCGCGAGTGTAAATAACTGTTGCAACTGCGTTTGCAGTGTCGTGGAAGCCGTTGATCGCTTCGTAAAACAATACAAAAATCAGAGCAAGCAAGAGTAAAAGCCCGGTATGTAAATCCAGGCCAGCAAACAAATGTAGCATAGGACGTTACGCCATTTTGAGGACATGAACGCGGCGCATTATCCAGGACAAACGGGTAACGGGCAAAGTGAAATCTAGCTTTTTTTTGATATTCCTTCGGCTTTGTCAGGCGAAGGTAAAGAAATATATTTTATTTTTCAATAAAATGACTGAAATCCGGGTTATTTACGCTGGTGCGACCACAGAGGAAACTTTACAATCCGCGGCAACTAACAAAGAGGGTTTTGACGTGGAAAGGTTTGATGCCGTTGTAATAGGTGCCGGTGCGGCGGGTATGTTTTGTGCGGCGATGGCCGGGCAAGCGGGCCGTCGTGTGCTGTTGCTGGATAATGGTAAAAAACCGGGCCGCAAGATCCTGATGTCGGGCGGCGGGCGTTGCAACTTCACTAACCTTTATGTCGAACCCGCGGCCTATTTGAGCCAAAACCGTCATTTTTGCAAATCTGCGCTGGCGCGTTATACCCAGTGGGATTTTATCGACCTGGTGGGTAAGCACGGCATCGCATGGCATGAAAAGACGCTGGGTCAGCTGTTTTGTGACGACTCCGCGCAGCAGATTGTCGACATGCTGGTGGCCGAGTGTGAAAAGGGCGGTGTGGTAATGCGTCTGCGTACGGAAGTGCTGGACGTGACCCGCGACGATCAGGGTTACACGCTGCACCTGAACGGTGAAAGCGTCAGCGCCGATAACCTGGTGATTGCCAGTGGCGGTCTTTCCATGCCTGGGCTGGGTGCCTCGCCATTTGGTTACAAAATTGCTGAGCAGTTTGGTCTGAAGGTACTGCCAACACGCGCGGGTCTGGTGCCGTTCACGCTGCATAAACCGCTTCTGGAACAGCTCCAGACGCTTTCTGGCGTCTCGGTTCCGTCGGTGATTACCGCGGAAGACGGTACGGTGTTCCGTGAAAATCTTCTCTTCACTCATCGTGGCCTCTCTGGCCCTGCGGTGCTGCAAATCTCAAGCTACTGGCAGCCGGGTGAGTTTGTTGCGGTTAACCTGTTACCCGATTGCGATCTGGATGCATTCCTCAACGAGCAACGTACCGTACACCCGAATCAAAGCCTGAAAAACACCCTGGCGATGCAGTTACCGAAACGGTTGGTGGAGTGTTTGCAGGTTTTGGGGCAGATCCCGGATGTCTCGCTCAAACAACTCAATAGCCGTGAACAGCAGAGCCTGGTCGAAACGCTGATCCACTGGCGCGTCCAGCCAAACGGTACTGAAGGCTATCGCACAGCAGAAGTGACGCTCGGCGGGGTCGACACGCATGAGCTTTCTTCGCGCACGATGGAGGCCCGCAACGTGCCAGGTCTCTATTTCATTGGTGAAGTGATGGACGTCACCGGCTGGCTCGGTGGGTATAACTTCCAGTGGGCATGGGCAAGTGCCTGGGCGTGTGCGCAGGCGCTGGCAGAAAAATAATAACCTTGAGCAATTATTGCACCAACTTTATCCCCCGGTTCCACTAAGCTTCGACTCAGCGAAACAATTTCAGATGCCCCGATGCGTTCGCGGGGCAATCCTCTTTTCCGGTCAGAGCACTCCCCATGATATTACTCAGCATCACTATTTTGCTTACCCTTACCGTGGTTATCCATTCGCTGTGGATGTTTTGTGTTTTAAAATTCATCAACCTGGAGGTGGGTTCTGCCATACGCGTTGTATTACGCAATGTCGGCATTGTCATTTCAATGATCTTCGCCCATCTTCTTGAAGCCGGGCTTTTCGCCGCGTTTTACTTTGTGGTTGAGGCATTTAACGACTGGAACACCAGCTTCTATTTTTCTCTGGTGAGCTATGCGACGGTAGGATATGGCGATGTCACCTTACCCCTGCACTGGCGGGTTATTGGTGGCCTGGAAGGGCTGGTGGGAGCGTTGATGGTGGGATGGTCTGTGGCGGTGCTGGTCGGGGTCCTTCAGCGTTTACGTGGGATGAGTACCTAAACGACAGATGCGCTACCCCCGGGTAGTAAGGTAAAGTACATCTCCTTGCGCAGCCGATATGGCTGCGGATTTGAGGGTGAAGAGGCTGATAAACAGCCCGCCCTTTTCAATTACTGGCGTATGCCAGTCTGCATGGTGTTGTGTTTTGTCTTCCAAAAGGGTTGTGTATGTCAGCTGCTCATCTCGGTTTCCCGACTGAAACCGTTGTTGTCTTTGTTGTGATGGCCGTTGGGGCGATGTTTATCGACCTCTTCATGCATCGTCATGACAAACCTGTCTCACTGAAAAGCGCCGCGATGTGGTCCATTTTTTGGTTCACGATGGCAATGGCGTTTGCCGGGTTCCTGTATGTTCACCACGGTGCAGAGATGGCAAGCCTGTTCCTCACCGGTTACGCGCTGGAGGAAGTGCTCTCCGTCGATAACCTGTTTGTGATGATGGCGATTTTTGCCTGGTTTGGTGTGCCGGATAAATACCGTCACCGCGTCCTCTACTGGGGCGTTCTGGGGGCGATTGTCTTCCGCGGTATCTTTGTTGCCATTGGCACCAGTCTGTTGAGCCTGGGCCCTTACGTTGAGGTGGTTTTCGCGCTGATCGTTGGCTGGACGGCCGTGATGATGCTCAAACGCAATGAAGAGAGTGATGAAGTTGAAGATTACTCCGGTCATCTGGCCTATCGGCTGGTGAAGCGCTTCTATCCTGTCTGGCCGAAAATCAGCAGTCATGCCTTTATTCTGACCCAGAAAGAGGTTGATGCGGAGCTTGAAAAGCCAGAGAACCAGGATGTGATGGTCGGGCGCATGAAGAAGGCGAAGCGCTACGCAACGCCGCTGTTGCTCTGTGTGGCAGTAGTGGAACTGTCTGACGTGATGTTTGCGTTTGACTCAGTACCGGCCATTATTGCCGTCAGCCGTGAACCGCTCATTATCTATAGTGCAATGATGTTCGCCATTCTTGGCCTGCGAACCCTCTACTTCGTGCTGGAAGCGCTGAAGCAGTATCTGGTGCATCTGGAGAAAGCGGTGGTGGCGCTGTTGTTCTTCGTGGCCTTCAAGCTGGGACTCAATGCGACCGATCACTTCTGGCATCACGGTTACAGCATTGATGCCACGGCAAGCCTGTTTGTGGTACTTGGCGTGCTGGCACTGGGAATTATTGCGAGTGTCATGTTCCCGGGAAGGGAAGAGGCCTAAGGTAAGTTGCCCTCTCCCCGTGGGAGAGGGCAGCAGACCGCACCGGATTAACCCTTGAGCGGCGAATTCTTGCGCTTGCGCGGAGGGTGGAAATGCCGCCAGTGTGGATCCTGTGCGGCCGCCAGCAGTTCGTGGTCGCCACGGGTATCCCCCCAGGCGCGCAGGTGGTAATCGTTCAGATTGCCGTACACCTTTTCCAGCCTGGCCACCTTCTGAGCACAGCGGCAGTTGTTACCCGTGATACGCCCGGTCAGCTTACCGTTTTTGACTTCCAGCTGTGTCCCAATCAACTTAATACCAAGCTTATCGGCCCACGGCTGGAGCACCAGCGCCGGGGAAGCGGAACAGATAGTCACTTCCGCACCGGAATTAACCTCCGCTGCAACGGCCAGCACGCCCGCAGGGCGCATCAGCTTATCCCAGTATTTTTCGCAAAACGCTTCAGCCTGCTGACGTAACCAGTGTTCATCCACGCCCGTCAGGAACGTTTTAATCAGCACTTCTTTCAGCTCATCGCGCGTCAGTTTGCGGCGTACACAATGGAGCGTCGGTAACGCCATGCGCACCAGTCGGCCCGCGAAGTAACGTTTACCAAAGGCAAAGCGCAGGAAAGGGATAAAGCTGTCGTGGTGCGTCAATGTGCCATCAAAGTCGAAGACAGAGAGCACGTTGGACTTCGCTACTGCCTCGTCGGCAATCATATTGGTCATAAATACGTCTTAGCTGAAATACACATTCTGCTTAATAGTTTACCTGTTTTACCCCGACAGTCCTTCGATCACGTGCATTTTTTTATCAATCTTGCGACCCCGGAATGAGTCCAGTTTTGGTCTCGATAAAGATTGGGTGAAAAATGAGCTGCCCATATTATAACCACATCGAAAGATATTTCGGGGGAACATTGGCCTCCACAGGTAAGGAAAAATTCACTCACTGTTTCTTTTGTTATGACTTTCAGACTTCTTATTTCAGTACTTTCGTTAAGTTTTGCATCGTTTTCTGCATTGAGTTTTCAACTGCCTGTGTCGATGTTATCAATGAACAGCGACCTGGCGATCTCTCCAGCGAAGGCCGCGCTGGTTCATCAGGGATCTGGCCCGCTTCGCTCGCGTTTGCTTGATCAATACCAGAAATGGAAAGGCACTCACTACCAGTGGGGGGGCACTACACGTCACGGTGTGGACTGCTCCGCGCTGATGCAGCATTTGTTCAGCGATGCGGCACATCTTGATTTGCCGCGCACGACGAGCGAACAGATCCACCGCGGTGTACAGGTGGCGCAATACCGCCTGAAGGCCGGGGATCTGGTGTTCTTCCAGACTGGCCCGAACCGTAAACATGTGGGCGTCTATATTGGCGACAGCCAGTTTATTCACGCGTCGAGCAGCCAGGGGGTAACGGTTTCAACCCTGACCGATAACTACTGGCAAGAGCGTTATATTACTGCTCGCCGGGTGGCAGGCAGTGCAGCCTGACGGAACTCATTGATGAATATACGACAATCACTTTTGTACGCGACTGCGGTGCGAACAATGACAGCATTATCGTCTGCTCAGCCGGTGAACGGCCTGATAATTTTTCTGCTAATCTTAACGAAACGCGATAATTCACATTAATAAAAATTCCCGGAGTGACTTCTTTTAGTCAAAAACCTTCGGGATTTTTATATTGGTTGAGCATTCATTTACTTTTCTGGTTTTTCACGTAAACGGATTGAAATGTAAGCGTATTTGCCGTGAGCATATTCACAAAAAAATCAAAACATAGCGATTTGACCTATCCTGATGTTGCTAAATGATTTTTTATCCTTCCTCTCATGTTAACCTCATTACACTTCAAGCATGTCTTAATTCTTTCCTAAGAAAAGGACGCTACTTTGCCTTAGTTGATGGTTTGTTGACATAAATGAAGCGGCGACTAAATTCTATTTGGTATTTATTTAATAACCATCTTGCAAGATCCCATTGAGCTGCCCATGACGACAGCGCAGTAAAAGATGATGCTTTTAATACAGCAAGGAAATGAATAATGAGTGATTTTCTGCCTTTTTCGCGACCGTCGATGGGCGCTGAGGAAATTGCGGCGCTTCAGGACGTTTTGATGTCAGGCTGGATCACCACTGGGCCGAAAAATCAGGAGCTTGAAGAGGCATTCTGTCAACTTACGGGAAATCATCATGCGATTGCCGTCAGCTCTGCAACCGCGGGGATGCATGTCACGCTGATGGCGATGGGCATTGGCCCTGGCGATGAAGTGATCACGCCATCCCTGACCTGGGTGTCGACGCTGAATATGATCGTTCTGCTGGGCGCAACGCCAGTGATGATCGATGTAGACAGAGATACGCTGATGGTCACTCCGGAAGCCGTCGAAGCTGCCATCACACCGCGTACCAAAGCGATTATACCTGTTCATTATGCAGGGGCTCCGTGTGATATCGACGCCATCCGTGCTATCGGTGAACGTCATGGTATTCCCGTCATTGAAGATGCAGCGCATGCAGCGGGAACGTACTACAAAGACCACCATGTGGGCTGGCAAGGCACCGCGATTTTCTCTTTCCACGCCATTAAAAATATGACCTGCGCCGAAGGCGGGTTAGTGGTGACGGATGATGCGCAACTGGCGCAGCGGATCCGCAGCCTGAAATTCCACGGACTGGGTGTGGATGCCTATGACCGCCAGACGCACGGTCGTGCGCCGCAGGCAGAGGTTATCTCCCCTGGCTTCAAATACAACCTGGCGGACATTAACGCTGCTCTGGCACTGGTGCAGTTAGGCAAACTGAAGAATGCCAACAAACGTCGTCAGGAAATTGCCGAACGCTACCTGCTGGAACTTGCAGATACGCCGTTCCAGCCACTGAGTATCCCGGCCTGGCCACATGTACACGCCTGGCATCTTTTTATCATTCGTGTTGATGAAGCCCGGTGTGGGATCTCACGCGATAACCTGATGGCTGCGCTGAAAGAGAAAGGCATTGGTACTGGCCTGCATTTCCGCGCCGCCCACACGCAAAAATACTACCGCGAGCGTTTTCCGGATGTATCGCTCCCGAACTCTGAATGGAATAGCGCGCGTATTTGTTCTCTCCCTCTTTTCCCGGATATGACTCATGACGACACCACCCGTGTCATTACCGCACTCCATCAGCTCGCAGGAAATTGATATGTTCAGTACACCGCCGGTACAAAAAGTTTCCGTGGTGATCCCGGTTTATAACGAGCAGGAGAGCCTGCCCGAACTGATCCGCCGCACGACGGCCGCCTGTGACACGATGGGCAAAGCTTACGAAATTCTGCTGGTGGATGACGGCAGTAGCGACAATTCCGCGCTGATGCTGACCGAAGCCGCACAGGTTGAAGGTAGCCACATTGTGGCCGTACTGCTTAACCGTAACTACGGCCAGCACTCGGCGATTATGGCCGGGTTCAGCCACGTGACGGGCGATCTGATCATCACCCTGGATGCCGATCTGCAAAACCCACCGGAAGAGATCCCGCGCCTGGTCGCCAAAGCCGACGAAGGCTATGACGTGGTGGGCACGGTGCGGCAAAACCGTCAGGACAGCCTGTTCCGCAAGCTGGCTTCACGCACTATCAACCGTCTGATCCAGCGCACCACCGGTAAAGCGATGGGGGATTACGGCTGCATGCTGCGTGCCTATCGTCGCCACATTGTGGATGCCATGCTGCACTGCCACGAACGCAGTACGTTTATCCCTATTCTGGCGAATACCTTTGCCCGTAAAGCGACGGAAATCCCGGTGCTGCATGCCGAGCGTGAGCATGGGGAGTCAAAGTACAGCTTTATGCGCCTCATCAACCTGATGTATGACCTGATCACCTGCCTGACCACGACGCCGCTGCGTCTGCTGAGCGTTTTCGGCAGCATCATCGCAGTGGCCGGGTTTGCGATTTCCGTTCTGTTGGTCGCCTTGCGACTGATCTTTGGCCCACAGTGGGCGGCGGAAGGGGTCTTTATGCTGTTTGCCGTTCTGTTCATGTTCATCGGTGCCCAGTTTGTTGGTATGGGCTTACTCGGTGAATACATCGGCCGTATCTATAACGATGTTCGCGCACGTCCGCGCTACTTTATTCAACGTGTTGTCCGTCAGGAACACAAAGCGTCTCAAGAGGAAATTCACCCATGAAAGCTGTTGTATTTGCCTATCACGATATGGGGTGCACGGGCACACTGGCCCTGCTGGAAGCGGGCTATGATATTGCTGCAATCTTTACCCATCCGGACGTTGCGGGAGAAAACAATTTCTTCGGTTCCGTGGCACGCATTGCTGCAGAGCGCGGCATTCCGGTTTACGCCCCGGACGATGTGAACCACCCGCTGTGGGTTGACCGCATTCAGAAGCTTTCTCCTGATGTGATCTTCTCTTTCTACTACCGCAATCTGATCTGCGACGACATCTTAAACGTGGCTGCCAAAGGTGCGTTTAACCTCCACGGCTCTCTGCTGCCAGCTTACCGTGGCCGCGCACCACTGAACTGGGTGCTGGTTAACGGTGAAACCGAAACCGGTGTAACCCTGCACCGCATGGTGCATCGTGCCGATGCGGGCGCTATCGTGGCGCAGCATAAAGTGGCTATCGATGCCGATGAAACGGCGCTGCAACTTCATCACAAACTCTGCGCGACGGCGCAAACCTTGCTACGCGATGCGCTGCCAGCCATTCAGAATGGCTCTTTCAGCGAAACCGCCCAGGATGAGAGCAAAGCAAGCTGCTTTGGCCGCCGTAAGCCAGAAGATGGTCGTCTGGACTGGAACAAACCTGCTCGCCAGCTGCACAACCTGGTGCGTGCCGTTACCGATCCGTGGCCAGGCGCATACAGCTTTGCCGGGGTTAGCAAGTTTATCGTCTGGAAATCCCGCGTGCGTGACGACATTCCAGCGGCAAAACCGGGTACGGTTGTCTCTGTTTCTCCACTGGTTGTGAGCTGTGGCGAACAGGCGCTGGAGATCGTTACCGGACAAACCGACAACGGTCTGTACGTTCAGGGCACACAGCTGGCACAGTCTCTGGGTCTGGTCACCGGGGCACTGATCACCAGCGCACCGGTTGTTGCCATCAAACGCCGCACACGCGTGCTGATCCTCGGTGTGAACGGCTTTATCGGTAACCACCTGACTGAGCGTCTGCTGAAGGACGATAACTACGAAATCTATGGCCTGGATATCGGCTCTGATGCCATCAGCCGCTTCCTGGACAACCCGCGCTTCCACTTCGTTGAAGGGGATATCAGCATCCATTCCGAATGGATTGAATATCACATTAAAAAATGTGACGTGGTGCTGCCGCTGGTTGCCATTGCCACACCAATTGAATATACCCGTAACCCGCTGCGCGTGTTCGAGCTGGACTTCGAAGAGAACCTGAAGATTATCCGCGACTGCGTGAAATACGATAAGCGCATCATCTTCCCGTCCACCTCTGAAGTGTACGGCATGTGTACCGACAAAAACTTCGACGAAGACACCTCTAACCTGGTGGTCGGGCCGATCAACAAACAGCGCTGGATTTACTCCGTCTCCAAACAGCTGCTGGATCGCGTGATTTGGGCATATGGCGAGAAAGAAGGCCTGCGCTTTACTCTGTTCCGTCCGTTTAACTGGATGGGTCCACGTCTGGATAACCTGAACGCAGCGCGTATCGGCAGCTCCCGTGCGATCACCCAGCTGATCCTGAACCTGGTGGAAGGTTCCCCGATCAAGCTTATCGAAGGCGGCAAACAAAAACGCTGCTTTACCGATATCAGCGACGGTATTGAAGCGCTGTTCCGCATCATCGAAAACAAAGATGGTCGTTGCAACGGTGAAATCATCAACATCGGTAACCCGGATAACGAAGCGAGCATTCGTGAACTGGCTGAGATGCTGCTGGCAAGCTTTGAACGCCACCCACTGCGCGATAAATTCCCACCGTTTGCGGGCTTCCGTGAAGTGGAAAGCAGCAGCTACTACGGTAAAGGCTATCAGGATGTTGAGCACCGTAAGCCAAGCATTCGCAATGCGAAGCGCTGCCTGAACTGGGCACCGGGCGTTAAGATGGAACAAACCATTGATGAAACGCTCGACTTCTTCCTGCGCACTGTGGAGCTGTCGGAACAGACATCATGAAGAAGGTCGGTTTACGCATTGATGTCGACACCTTCAGGGGTACGCGTGACGGCGTACCCAAACTTCTGGAGTTGCTGAGCAAACACGATGTGCGGGCCAGTATTTTCTTCAGCGTAGGGCCTGACAACATGGGACGCCATTTATGGCGTCTGATTAAACCGGCATTCCTGTTCAAAATGCTGCGCTCGCGCGCAGCATCCCTGTACGGCTGGGATATTTTACTGGCCGGAACCGCATGGCCTGGCAGGCGTATTGGCGCGGGTAATGAAGACATTATTCGCGAAGCAGCGCAGCGTCATGAGGTGGGTTTACATGCCTGGGATCACCATGCCTGGCAAGCCTGGGCTGGTGTCTGGGACATTTCGCGCCTGACGCGTGAAGTCGAGCGCGGCGTGATGGAGCTGGAAGCCATTATCTGCCAGCCTGTGCGTTGTTCCGCCGTCGCGGGATGGCGTGCGGATCAGCGCGTGGTGAAAGCCAAAGAACCCTTCGCGTTTCGCTACAATAGCGATTGTCGCGGTACTGGCCCGTTTTTACCGCAGTTAGGGGAAAACAAGGTGGGTACTGTGCAAATCCCGGTCACGCTTCCCACCTGGGATGAAGTGGTTGGGCGCGAGGTGAGCGCCGAGGGGTTTAACCGCTATATTCTGGACTGCATTCATCGCGACAACGGTACGCCGGTCTATACGATCCACGCTGAAGTGGAAGGGATCGCGTATCAGCATGATTTCGATGCACTGTTGACGATGGCCGCTCAGGAGGGCATTCAGTTCTGCCCGTTGAGCGAAATGCTGCCAGACGATCTCAGCACGTTGCCTGGTGGCAAAATTGTGCGTAATGAAATGGCTGGCCGGGAAGGCTGGCTTGGCTATCAACAAACCGTGAGTCCGGTACCATGAAAGCAGCCCGTTATGGCTTAGCGCTTCTCGCACTGTTTATCGTTTACTACCTCATTCCGGTCGATATCCGCCTGTTATGGCAACCTGATGAAACACGTTATGCGGAAATCAGCCGCGAAATGTTGGCATCAGGAGACTGGGTTGTACCGCATTTTCTGGGTCTGCGTTATTTTGAAAAGCCTATTGCCGGCTACTGGATTAACAGTATCGGGCAACTGCTGTTTGGTCACACTAACTTTGCCGTGCGCGCGGGCGTCATATTCTCGACCGGGTTAACGGTATTGCTGGTGATCTGGATGGCCTGGTATCTCTGGCGGGATAAGCGCGTTGCGCTTTTCTCCGGTCTTATCTTCTTAACCCTGTTCCTGGTGTATGGCATCGGCACGTATGCGGTGCTGGATCCCATCATTACCTTGTGGCTGGTGGCGGCGATGTGCAGCTTCTGGCTGGCTTCGCAGGCAAAAACGGTTACCGGAAAAGCGGGCGGCTACGTGCTGCTGGGACTTGCCTGCGGCATGGGGGTCATGACCAAAGGCTTCCTGGCGCTGGCGGTACCGGTGATTGGCGTGTTGCCGTGGGTGATTGCCCAGAAGCGCTGGAAAGAGGTGCTGATTTTTGGTGGGCTGGCGATCCTGAGCTGCGTGCTAATCGTCCTCCCCTGGGGGCTGGCGATTGCCCATCGTGAGCCTGATTTCTGGCGTTACTTCTTCTGGGTTGAGCATATTCAGCGTTTTGCCCAGAGTGATGCGCAGCACAAAGCGCCATTCTGGTATTACCTGCCATTCCTGATTGCAGGAAGCCTGCCGTGGCTGGCACTGCTGCCTGGCGCACTGCGTCTGGGCTGGAGTGAAAGACAGCTGAATGCAGGCGGTGGGCTTTATCTGCTCGGATGGGTGGTGATGCCGCTGCTGTTCTTCAGCATTGCCAAAGGCAAACTGCCAACCTATATCCTGCCGTGCTTTGCCCCGCTGGCGATCCTGATGGCGCGCTATGCCTGCATCGCGGCGGAAAAAGGGGCCAAAGCGTTACGCATTAACGGTGGCATCAACCTCGCGTTTGGCGTCATCGGCGTGCTGGCGGCGCTGGTGGTTTCTCCGTGGGGATTGTCGAAGCACCCGGTCTGGACGTCTGTCGAGCTGTATAAGGTCTTCTGTGCGGTGGTGGCTTTCCTCATCTGGGCTGTCGTGGGCTGGTTTACCCTCAGACAGAGCCAACAGCGCTGGTGGCTGGCGGCGCTGTGTCCTGCCGGTATTGCATTGCTGATTGGCTTTGCCATCCCTAACCTGGTGGTCGATTCAAAGCAGCCGCAGTCGCTGGTGGATACCGTGCGTGACCCGCTTCAGGACAGCACCTTCGTCCTGGCCAACAACGTCGGGGTGGCTTCCGGACTGGCGTGGGAGCTGAAGCGTAATGACATCATTCTGTTTGGTCAGAGTGGCGAACTGCGATACGGCCTGGACTTCCCGGATGTGAAAGATCGTTTTGTGGGTCGTGAGGATTTCGCACAATGGCTGGCGGAGCATCGCCAGAAGGGGAAAATCTCGCTGGTGATCCTGATGTCGAAAAATGACGACCTCAAGCGGGTTAACCTGCCAAAACCGGACAGTCTGTACATTCAGGGCCGTCTGGCCTACCTGCAGTATCTGCCACAGTGATGACCTGGTTCTGGCTGATACTGGCAAGCCTGTTAAGCTGCGCAGGACAACTTTGCCAGAAACAAGCAACCCGTCCGGCGAAAGCCGGACGGCGTGGCCTGCATATCATGCTGTGGATTGGGCTGGCTCTGCTGGCGCTGGGCACGGGTATGCTGGTCTGGTTGGTGGTGTTGCAGCGTCTTCCTGTCGGGATTGCCTACCCCATGCTGAGCCTTAATTTTGTCTGGGTAACGCTGGCGGCGAAGGTATTCTGGCATGAAAAGGTGGCTATGAATCACTGGCTGGGCGTCGGGTTCATTATTGTCGGGATTGTTTTACTGGGAGGAAGCCTGTGAAAGGTGCGTTCTGGGCCTTATGCAGCGTGGTGTTAGTCAGTGCGGCGCAGCTTTTACTGCGTCATGCCATGCTGGCGCTGCCGCCTGTCAGTGATATTTTCGCGTTTATCTCTGCCCTCTGGCATTTCTCATCTGGTACGGGCGCGCTGATGCTGGGGCTGATGGGTTATGTGGCGTCGATGGGCTGCTGGTATCTGGCCCTGCATCGCATGGCGCTCAGCAAAGCGTATGCCCTGCTGAGCCTCAGCTATATTCTGGTGTGGGGAGCGGCAATCTTACTGCCCGGCAGGGAGGAACAATTCTCCTGGCAAGGTCTGATGGGCGTCGGATTTATTATTCTGGGTGTGCTGGTGATTTTTATGCCTCAGACATGCCGTGGTGAAAAATAGACCCGGCAGTAAGGGTATAAGGGGTCGCCGTGCAGACGGCAAGGCTCAACGAACCAAACTGTAACTGACTGACCGAATGTGCCTGAGAGGTGCTGTCGATACTGACAATCTGCCAGGCACTGCCACCTCGCTGTTTCACAATCGCCTCTTTACGCGTCCAGATCCCCCAGAAAGCAGAGAGCTTAGCCTCCGGATCCTCGCGCTCCAGTTCTGCATGTTCCGCCACACTGAAGACGGCATTCGCCAGCGCCTGCCAGTTTTCACGCGGGCGTATCACTTCAATATCGCAGCCCACTTCACCTTCATCGCTCAGCAGCAACGCAATATCGTCACCACTATGGCTCAAATTAAACCAGAGCGGGTGTGCGTCCACGAAGGCCGGTTTCCCCTGCTCACCGTAGACGATTTCGGGTAGTGGGGAAGGGGATAATGTTCTGGCGAGCAGCGTCCTGCCCGCCAGCCAGGAGGCATTTCGCGCACCCTGAGGTGCCATGTCTGCGAGCGTTGACGCCAGCGGGTCCGCGCAAAGGGTGGAGATTTTTCCCAGTACAAACTGGTACATAGTTACGCCCAGCGTTTGATGATTATCGAGGTATTGATTCCGCCGAATGCGAAGTTATTGCTTTGCAGATACTCGCAATCAATCTGACGGGCTTCCCCCATAATATAATCTAAAGCGCCACATTGCTCATCTGGTTGTCTTAAATTGAGTGTCGGGATAAACCAGCCTTCACGCATCATCTGCAGGCTTAGCCAGGCTTCCATTGCCCCACAGGCCCCCAGCGTGTGGCCAAAATAGCTCTTCAGCGATGAGATAGGTACGTTGTCGCCGTAAATCGCGGCGGTGGCCAGACTCTCGGCGATGTCACCGCGATCGGTCGCGGTACCGTGGGCAGAAATGTACCCCATGTCCAGCGCGCTTAAACCGGCCATCGCCAGTGATTGCTCCATGCAAATCTGCATTGTTTCGCGCTGTGGCTGGGTGATATGGGCCGCATCGCAGTTAGTGGCGAAGCCCACAATCTCGCCATAAATAGTGGCACCGCGCGCTTTGGCGTGCTCCAGCTCTTCCAGAACGAGGGTACTTGCGCCTTCGCCAATCACCAGGCCATCGCGCTGAGTATCAAATGGTGACGGCGTGGTTTTAGGCGTATCGTTGCGCTGGCTGGTGGCAAACAGGGTATCGAAAACCGCCGCTTCAGAAGGGCAAAGTTCTTCCGCTCCGCCGGCGACCATGACGGTTTGATAACCATGACGAATCGCTTCCCAGGCGTAGCCAATCGCCTGACTGCCGGACGTACAGGCGCTTGATGTCGGGATAACACGACCACGCAGGCCAAAGAACAGGCCCGTGTTCACGGCGGTGGTGTGTGGCATCATCTGCACGTAGGTGGTGCCGGTGATGTTATTGGTGTGCTTTTCGGTGAGCATGGTCGCAAACTCGCTGACCGGCCCGGTACTGCCAGTGGAAGAACCATAGGCGATACCGGTTTGGCCGTTAGTGAGCACGGCTTCGCCAATCAAGCCCGCTTGTTCCAGAGCTAACTCAGTGGCGCGGGTCGACATCAACGACACGCGACCCATGGCACGGATACGCTTGCGGGTATAGTGTTCCGGTAGGGTAAAATCATCAATCGGCGCGCCCAGTAGGGTGTGCAGGCCATCATAAATCTGCCACTCTGGCATGGTGCGTACCGCATTTTCATACGCCAGCAGTCTGCTGGAAACGGATTGCCAGTTTTCGCCAAAGGCAGTGACCCCACCCATCCCTGTAATCACCACGCGACGCGTCATAGCATTCCTCCGTTAATGGAAATGACCTGGCGGGTGACGTAGCCCGCAATATCTGACATCAGATAACTGGCCAGCCCTGCGACTTCCTCGGCCTGGCCCATACGTTTCATTGGGATGATGGACATCGCTTCTTTTAGTGCGGCTTCTTCCATCTCGATCATCCCGGTATTGATTAGCCCGGGCGCAATGCAGTTCACCGTGATTTTTCGCTTCGCCAGCTCAATTGCCAGTGCTTTGGTGGCTCCGATGATGCCCGCTTTTGCCGCGCTGTAGTTCACCTGGCCACGGTTGCCCATTACGCCGGACACCGACGATAAGGTGATAATACGCCCCCCCTGACGGGTGCCGATCATCGGCATAATGCAAGGGTGAATGACATTATAAAAACTGTCGAGGTTAGTGTGGATCACGCTATCCCAGTCGTCTTCGCTGAGCGCTGGAAACGCGCCGTCACGTGTGATCCCGGCGTTACTGACCACGCCATACCATGCCCCGTGGGTGTCGATGTTCTGCTCAATCACCTCACGACATTGCTCGCGGTTACCCACATCGAAGGAGAGTAAACGACCCTTGCCGCCAGCCAGGGTGATGGCATCCAGTGTCTCCTGCGCGCCTGTGGCGTCACGATGGTAATGCACACCTACGGTGAACCCGTCAGCGGCAAGCTGGCGGGCGATGGCACGACCAATGCCTTTGCTGGCCCCGGTGACCAGTACGGAACGACTCATGCGTTTAATCCCTGATTAAAAAGCGATGTTAATTCTTCTGCACTCGGCTGGAAAGTGTTTACGCGGCCGGTGGCCAGTACCTTATCACCGGCAGTAATGGCGCATTCGAAACTGCCGAAACGCTCGTCCTGCATCAGCAGTTTGACGGTGATCTCCAGCGTCGCCCCCGCAGTAAAATAACCGCTGGCGCACACCAGCTCGCGCGCACCGAGCACCATACCCAGAGCAATATGATCCTGTCCTTGCTGCTGACGATGCCAGCCAGACCAAACGCCAACGGTCTGCGCCATGAGTTCGAGCGCATACCAGCCCGGCAGGTCACCCTCCGCATTCAGAAACGGTGCCAGTACGCTTTGCCTGTTGACCGCTACGCGGCACACGGCGGTGTCGTCAGTGACACGTTCAACGGACTCCAGCAACAGCATCGGCGCATCGTGTGGCAGATAGGTAACAGGTGGTAAGTAGCTCATGACACTCTCCCCAGCAGGATGCTGGCGTTGTTACCGCCAAATGCGAATGAGTTAGACAAAATGACCGGTTTTTTCAGGGCGATGCTCCTGTGCAACACTCCGCACGGTGGCAGCGTGTCGTCCGGCGCATAGCGGGTGAAATCCTGTGGCGGTAACGGCAGATTGTGCGTCAGGATAAGCCAGCTCAGCGCTGCTTCTGTGATACCGGCAGCCCCCAGCGTGTGGCCGGTAAGATGTTTGGTGGAACTGCAGGGCACGTTTTCCCCAAAGAGATCGTGTACCACCTGCGATTCAATTTGGTCGTTGAGTGGCGTGGCGGTGCCATGCAGGTTGATATAGCCGATATCACCAGCGTGTAGGCCCGCTTCGTTCAGCGCCTGGGTAATGGCGTGAATGGCTCCCTGGCCTTGCGGGTGCGGGGCGGAAATATGGTAAGCATCGCTTGATTCCCCTGTCCCCAGCAGTGCCACTTCCGCAGGCTCTCGGGTCAGCACCATTAACGCTGCGGCTTCACCAATGGTGATACCCCGACGGTCGCGGCCAAATGGCTCGCAGAGCGTAGGGGAAAGTGATTCGAGGCTGTTAAAACCGTTCACTGGCATTCGGCTAAGCGTGTCTGCGCCGCCAACAATGGCGATATCAACCAGTCCGGCGTCGATCAGGCGACGACCGCTGATGATCGCCCGGGCGCTGGAAGAGCAGGCTGTCGAGATGGTATATGCCGGGCCTTCCAGCTGCAGCCAGTTGGCCAGGAAGCGGGACGGATCGCCCAGCTCCTGTTGTGGATACTGCCATTGGCTGCTGGCTTCACCGTTGAGGCTGCGACGCACATGCACATCACCTTCATCCAGCCCGGAGGTACTGGTGCCAAGCACAACCGCCACGCGGTCACGGCCAACGCGGTTGATAGCCTCATCAACGGTGGACTGAATTTGCGCCAGTGCGGCCAGTAATAACTGGTTATTGCGGGTACGGTGTGCGGACAAGGCTTCCGGGATGGGCGGCAGTTCACCTTCCACGCCACCCAGGACGGCCTCGGGTTGATCCTGCAGCCAGCCCGTTCGGCAGTGCATACCCGGAGCGATGCCCGCCGTCAGGTTAGCGGCAATCTCATCCAGCGAGTTGCCCAGCGCGTTGACCATGCCAACAGCGGAAATGTAGATCATCTCAGTCACCCAGATATTGAATGGTGATGTGGTATTTAAAAACGTGTTGCTCGATGCTGATCGGCTCGCGTTTGCCTTTACGTTGCAGGTAGACAATCTCGGTGATTAGCTTGCCGCTGGTATTACGCAACTCGCGCCGATCGCCATGATCTTTCAGCGTCCAGCCCTTCGGTAACTGTGGCTGCCAGGCGCTGAGCGGCCAGTGGCTGAGCATGACATCGGCCAGCACCTGGCTGGCCGGAGGCAATTGCGGCACGACGATCGACTGTTCGGTGTGGATACCGGTTTCATCATACGTCGCCAGGAACAGACGAATACCGACAGAAGAAAGCCCGGCAAGCGTCACTTTGTGCGCATCTGCGTTGAGCATCACCAGCAAAGACTGCGTTTGCCCGTTAAAGCTGCCTGTCAGCAACTGTTGCGAACTGACCGCGGGGGTAATGCCCGGCGGTGGCAGCGTCACTTTGGTGCCCGGCTGGAGCCAGGCCTGCGGACGCGATCCTTCAGTATTGGTCGAATGGCTACAGCCCGCCAGCAGCAGCGTCGCAGCCAGCGCGGCGGCGCGGTAAAAAGCGTTCATTTGCGTTTTCTCTCTTTCTTAACAGGCATCGCCAGCGGGGCCAGCAGGAAGGCGGTAAAAATGCCGCTCACCAGCACGATACCAAAGCTGCCGATGGCCTGCGTGGCGCTGAACACCAGCATGCCCAGCGTCAACAAGGTGGTCATCATCGCCAGGGTAATGGCCAGCATCGACGTCAGGGGCGTACCGCGCGGGTTGCTGAAAAACAGCGTGTAGTTGATGCCAATACCGAGCACCAGTACCAGCGCCAGTAGCGAAAACAGATTGACCGTATGGCCCGTCACGGCCAGGGCAGCCAGCCCACAGCTGAGCGACAGTACGGAAGGCACCAGACTGATAAGCCCTTTGCGCCAGCCGAGACGGACCATCGCCCCGCAGGCAATCACTGCCAGCGCCACAAACAGTAATCCTGTTAGTAGCGTGCGATAGAGGGCAAACAGGCTATCGAAACTGGCTTTGCGATCGACCCAGACGACACCCTCATGGCTGGCGGCCAGTTTACTGAGCGCAGCGCTGCTTTTCGCGCCGTCCACCGGGACCAGAACACCACTTTCACCGTCAGGCAGAGTCAGCCACAGCAGACGCCAGCCTTCGCTGGCCGGGCTTTTGAGCCATGCATCCACGCTGACAGGCATCGCGTCCAGATTAGGCGATACGGTAGTCAGCCCTGCGCTTTGCAGCACTTTTGTGACCGCCGGGGCGGCGTTTCGCAGCAGGGTGAGATCGCTGTTTTGCCGGGCCATCGAGTTCAGCGGCAGGGTGCGCCAGCGGGTAATTTCACCCGCTTTTTGTGCCTGAGCCAGCGCCGGAGTGAAGGCTTCCAGCCGCTCCAGCGTTTGCTGGGACGATGCGCCATACACCACAAACCATTTCTGATCGACGCTCTGTCCGGTCAGGGCGGTAATGGTTTTCTCCTGCGCCAGGATATCCTGCGGCAGCGCCTGCAACTGGGCGATATCGTCGTCCACTTTCAGGGTGGCGATCCCGGCAGCCGAAACCAGTGCCAGCAGGACAGGCAGACCCACGGAAAGCTTTTTATTGCGTCGCCAGGCCGCCAGCCAGCGTAACATCAACACCATCGCCGGAACCGGGCGCACCGGCAAACCCCGGCACAGCCACGGGTGCCAGAAAATAACCGTCAGGCAGGAGGCACTCAGGCCCACGGCGGCAAACACCGCCATCTGGCGGATCCCCGGGAAGGGGGCCAGCATCATGATCAGGTATGCTGCGACGGTTGTCAGTAGCGCCAGCAGCAGAGCGTTTCGCACCCTGGCCAGGCTTTGCCACGGTGAATGTTCTGC
This sequence comes from Enterobacter sp. LM3, assembly GCF_046622475.1. Lineage (NCBI taxonomy): Bacteria > Pseudomonadati > Pseudomonadota > Gammaproteobacteria > Enterobacterales > Enterobacteriaceae > Enterobacter > Enterobacter sp. LM3. The sequence goes on from NZ_JBJURN010000017.1 coordinate 62,464, forward strand.
GCCGTGGACCATCCGTTCAGTCAGGTAGTAGAGCGTGTAATCTGCCGAAATGCCGATGATGCTCATGCTCATCACCAGCGTCATCAGATGCAGTTCGCCAAACAGCAGCAGCGTAACCACCGTACCCGCCAGCGCGCCGATAGCGATGGAGATCAAGCACAGCAGCAGCGGGCGCAGAGAGCGGAATACCGCCACAATCAACAGGATTACCCCCAGAATGGTGGCGATACCCAGCGTGGAGACATCCCGCTTCGCCTGCTGACTGGCGTAATCACTGTAGAACACGGTGCCGCGTGAAAGCAGCTGTGCCTGCGGGTAGTGCGCCTTCAGAGTCTTCTGCAGGGCGTTAAGGGTAGTGACCAGCTGGTGGGTTTGCTGCATATCGAAGGATGACCCCGACAGCTCGCCGTGCAGCAGATACCAATAGTTTCCGGCCTCATCCTGAGTGACCAGCCAACCGTCCATCAGCCGCAACTTCTGGCTGTTTTGCGCCAGCGCCAGCTGCGAGCCGCGCATCAGCATCAGCGGATCGTTTTGCAGCTCTTTGCCGCTTACGCCAGAAAAAGCGGAATAAAGCTGGGATAAAATCCACTGCGCCTGCGCTTCACCGCCGTTTTGCAGACGGGCGCGGGTGGCGGCGTCGATCAGGCCGTTGCGGTGCTGCCAGAAGAACTCACCCCAGGCTTTTTGCCCGTCGGCATCCATCGGGCCTTTTACGTCGTTGAGCGAACCGCTGCTTTGCAGTAGCGTCAGCCAGTACTTCGCCACGCGCGGATCGGGATCCTTACCGGGGCTGACCAGCCAGACCAGTTGACGATCGAGACGCTGCATAAACCCGTCGTTGAGCGCCGGCGGGATCGCCCCAAGCGCCTGTTTCGGCAACATGGCCAGCACGCTGCTGTTCAGGCGTGCGCCAGGCAGCAGCGACAGCAGCACGCCCAGCAGGATCAGGCATACCGTGGCCCACAGCAGCGCCGGGCGCAGGGATTTACGGTGCGGTAAAGCGTTGTCGTTCGTCATCGGTCAGGCTGGCGGGCGTCAGTTGGTGGCGGGAAAGGGCAATATCCGTGCGATCGCCCTGTTTGTCGTTCAGACGGATCGACTCCAGATAGGTTGCGCCGCCCAGGTCGAGGGTGGCGAAAATCTTGTCCAGCGGTGTGGTTGTTGGCGTTAACACCAGCGACCAGCGGCCTTCACCCAGGTCTTTAAAATCGATGCGGAAGTTCTCTTCCAGCACTTTACGGTCGGCCTGGAACAGCGCCCGCAGAAGGTGGTTGAACTGAAACATCTGCGGATTGTTTTCGGCAGTAATGGTCTGCGGCGGCTGGCCGTTGATCGTCTGCACCATCCGTTTGTCATCCAGCAGCAGCGTCATCGGGAAAGGGGCCTTTTGATCCCACAGCAGGCCGTCATCGCGGGCGATCATCATCTCGCCCTGCGAGCGCAGCGGCTGCGGCATATCCTTGATGGTACGCACTTGCTCGAAGTGGGCGCGCACAACGGGCTGCCCGATAAACCGCTGCTGCAGTTCATCCAGGGTTACGGCGCTGACCAGCGGGCTTAGCATCAGCATCAACAAAGGCAACCATTTCATGGCGTTACTCCCATACGTTCAAACAAGATAGCCGGGCTGACAAAACACATTTCGCGAGTGGCTTCTTCTACTGCCACCTGGATGGTGTAACCGGTGGTGGTGCGTTTACCGCTTTGCGCATCGAAAATTTGATAGGCGATACGCAGACGGTTTTCATACTCTTCAATATGCGCCCGCACGCGGATACGCTGCTCGAAGGTCACCGCATCACGGTATTTCACCCGGGTATCGACCACTGGCCAGACGTAGCCGGAGGCTTTCATCTGGCGGTAGCCATAATCAAACTGGTTGAGCAGCGCCTCGCGGGCGATCTCAAAGTAGCGGAAATAGTTGCCGTGCCAGACCACGCCCATCATATCGACGTCGTGGAACGGCACGGTGATCTCTACTTCCGTCGTAAAGCGGGGATCGGTCAGCACCCTTTACTCCTTCTCTTTGGCATCCGGCAGATGCCAGAAATCGAAAAAATTAAACCAGTCGAGCGGCGACATTAATGCGTAATGCTCAAGCCGCTGTGCATAGCGATCGACAGCCTGTTGTAGCGCCTGCTGACGCTCACCGCGTGGCAGCAGCAGCGGGTCGGCAAAGGGTTCGCAGTGGATGGTGAGTCGGTCCTGCTGGCACAGGGCATAAATCAACATCACCGGGCAGCGCAGAATGGAGGCCAGGATGAAGGGCCCCTGTGGGAACGGCGCGGGCTGACCCATAAACTGGCTCCAGATCACGCGCCAGTCACCGCCGCGTTGTGGAGTGACGGCAATGCGGTCACCCACAATCGCGACCCATTCACCGCGCTCCAGCTTCTCTTTGATAGCGATAGCCGTGTCCGGTCCGATGTCGATCACCGGCATCAAATTCACGCCAGCCTGGGGAGCCATCTCGGTCATTATCTGCTTAAAGCGTTGGGCGTTATCGCTGAATACCAGGGCATTGATGACTTTACTGCCTTCAAGCTGGGCCAGCGCCCGACAGGCTTCAACATCGCCAAGATGCGAGGCCAGCAGCAGTTTGCCCTGCGGCGCATCCATATTGAGCGCTTCGCGCGCGCCAGCGGCAAAAACCACGTCACGATTAAGCTTCAGCTCACCGCGCCAACTGGCAACTTTGTTCAGCATGGCATTGCCGAAGCGCATAAAGTGGAAAAAGCTGTTGAGGCGAGGCGGAACCGGCAGGTTTCGTTGCGCCAGCGTCGTTTTCACTCTCTTTATCCACTGCTGCGAGGCCTGCCTCGCCGGGTGGGCGGTAAGCCAGTACATGCCGATAACCGGCCACAGCAGCAGAGTAAATGCCCGTCGGCCAAACAACTGCCAGACGCGCAACATCAGGCGCATTCCCCACAGCCCTTTGACCTCATTCTGCCGCGCCCAGTGTCGGGCGCGACGACGCAGCAGCAGCGCGGGAATGCGCGGCAGCATGCCGAAGAACAGACGGGTATGCATCAGGGAGATCCGCACGTTATCTTTCAGCGCATCGAAATGGGATAAACCGTCGAGCGGGTAGGTAACGCGGGTCGGCAGAAAATAGCTGGTATTGCCCTGCCAGTAGAGCCGGACCATCACCTCGGTGTCAAAGTCCATCCGCTTGCCGAGCGGGGTGCGTGCCGCCAGCTGCAGCGTGGGTGACACCGGGTAGACCCGAAAGCCGCACATGCTGTCTTTGAGCTGCAGGGACAGGGTTTCAATCCATACCCAGACGTGCGTTATCCAGCGTCCGTAGAGGCGCGAACGTGGAATGGAGTCATCGTAAATGGGCTGACCGGAAATCAGCGCCTCCGGATGGCGTTCAGCCAGCGCCAGCAACCTGGGAATATCTTCAATTGCATGCTGGCCGTCGGCATCTACCTGAACGGCGTGGGTATATCCCGCGCGGGCAGACTCTTCCAGGCCTCTTATCACCGCTGCACCTTTGCCAGCGTTTTCCGCCAGACGTATCAGCGTGATCTGCGGTTGTTCTGCCGCCAGACGTTCCAGCTCCAGGCGCGTGCTCTCCTCGCTGCCGTCATCGACGACCAGGCAGGGCAGGCCAAACGGGGTCAGACGCGACAGCACATTTGCCATCATCGCGCCGTGGTTGTAACACGGGATCAGCACGCAGGGATGAAAGGTTACTGACATAGGCGAATTTTCCCGCTGCTGGCGGTATGGCGCTCGGCACCGGCATGGCGCTGATAGCTAAACGTCAGCATCTGGCGTTCGGCATTCCATTCAAGGGTCAGCGTTACGGTGGCCTCTGGCAGCAGAGGGGCCTGGAATTTCACATTTTGAATGCTGTGAAAACGGTAGCCCGGTGCCAGTAGCGTCGTGGCGTAGTGCATCACCCAGTCAAGCTGCGCCACACCCGGCAACAAAGGCTGCACAGCAAAATGACCCTGGAACCAGAACAGGGAAGGGTCAAGATGCAGGATGACTTCCAGTTTTTGCGGCTGTACCTGGTGGTGCTCAATTTCAGGAATCTTCATGAAATAACTCCTGTAGCTGCGCATAGACACGTTTATTCATACTGTTCACCGGTATTTCATCGATAATACGCCAGTAGCGGGGGATAGCGACGGGCTCAAGCCAGGGGCGCAGGGCACGACGCCAGGCAAATTCCTGCGCTTTTTTGCCCTGATGCTGCCAGCGCTGACGGGCATCATCATCAAGTACAAGCAGTACACCAATACCATGACGTCCCCCGCGTGCGACCGGTAAGGCAGCAGCTTCACAAATACCCTCCAGTTCCAGCAGACGACGTTCGACCTCGTTAAGTGAAATGCGTTTCTCTTCAATTTTAACGACCCGACCGCGACGCCCGACGATACTAAACAGCCCCTCTTTGTCGAAGTGCAGGATATCGTCAAGCTGTAGCCCTTCAGCCTCGTGAATGAGTGGTGATGTTACACGAGAGGTTTCACTTTCGTGATGGAACACGACGCCGGGGAATGATCGCCAGGGAACGCTGTCCTCCTGACGATGACGCCATGCGAGGATCCCGGTTTCAGTACTACCATAAATTTCATCCGGCCAGATATTCAGCCAGCCGTGGGTGGTGGATACATCACACCAGGGCAACATTCCACCCGCGGAGATCAGCATCCTGACGGGAGGTGCGGTGAGCGCGGTATCCAGTCTCTTCAGGAAAGCCGGGCTGCTGATAAAAAGGTAAGGCTTGTCGTGGGGGAGCGCTGCCAGTTGTTCTGCGTAATAGAGCATCGCGGCATGCAGCGGCAGGCCCATTGCCATTGGCAACACGATGCGAAACGTCAGGCCATACAGATGTTGTGGCACGACCGAGGCCACAACGCTGCAGCCTGTCAGGCACTGACCAAAACGGTCAGCCAGCAGACTGGCTTCACGATCCAGGCTGGCGATAGGTTTAATCACCCGGCGTGGGGTGCCCGTGGAGCCGGAGGTAAAGAGTTCGACAACGCGGGTGTCGTCAATTGTAGGCAGTGGTGCCCAGCTGTTTGCTGCCTGATGGGATGAGACCACCACAATCAGCTTCCCGTGGAAACTGAGCGTTTGATCGCTAAGGACACCGCTGAACAGCGACTGCTGTTCTTCAAGCAACGAGACGCGGCTATGACCAGGAATGACGGGCGTTTTACCCGCATGCAGTGATGCCAGCAATGCCACAATAAACAGGTAGCTGTTTTCAAAACATAGCGCCCAGCGCTCACCTTCCTGTTGACGTAATACCTGTACCAGTAATGTGACGTCGTGGCGCAACTGACCAAGCGTCCAGGTACGATCTTCAAGCCAGGCTACTGGCGTGTCATCAGGGCGTGGAGCATTTAACCACTGGTTCAGAGGAAGGGGTTTATTCATTGTGCTTCTATTTTTTTTATCACCCATTGACGTACCAGCCACTCTACCGCCATCAGCGTCCCCATCAGGATGTAGGCCACCATCCCGTTCCACAGCGTCCACAGATGCATGTCGCCGTGGATCACGGTAAACAGGGCCATCGCACCATTGCCGATGAAGAATCCGCACCATACTTTGGTCACCTTGCGGGTATAGCGCACACCGGTGGGTGGCAAATTCGGCTCACGCAGACGTGCCAGCCGTTCGACCAGCGGCATCGCTGTCCACAGCGAACCGCCGAACACGGCCAGCATCACGAGATTGACCACCACAGGATAGAGCAGCAGCCACTGGTGGGCTTTCAGCAGATAGCTTGCAGCGCAAAGCGCTATCCCTGCCAGCGCAACGCACTGCACCACATAACGCATTGGACCCGCGTTTTGCCGGGCCTGATGCAGGCGAAGCAGCAACAGCAGCACCATCAGCGGTAACAGCCAGTGCAGGCTGTTATGCGTTAGCCCAAATCCAATCAGGAAGGGCCATGCCAGCAGCATTAACCCCGTCAGCAGTGGGATTGCCGGAAACGTCCGTCCACCACGCACGGTGTCTTACTCTTCGTGCAGCAGCTGAGCGACGGCGTCTACCACATCCTGAACGGTACGGACCGATTTGAAGGTTTCCGGTTTGATTTTCTTACCCGTTTTCTTCTGCAGGTGAACAACCATGTCTACCGCATCGATGCTGTCCAGCTCCAGATCCTCATACAGGCGAGCCTCAGGGGTAATCTCCTGCGGGTCGATTTCAAACAGTTTGGCCAGAAGCCCGGAGACTTCCTGATAAATCGTTTCTTGTTCTGTCATAACGGATCACGTCTCAGGCGCGTTGGGTGTTGATAAAGGAAGCCAGCGTGGCGACGGAAAAGAAGTGCTGACGCATCTCTTCGCTTTCAGCAGAAAGCACCACGCCGTACTGGTTTTTCACGGCCAGGCCAAGTTCGAGAGCGTCGATGGAGTCGAGACCCAGACCATCGCCAAACAGCGCGGCATCGGTATCGATGTCCTCGGGGGTAAGCTCGTCCAGATTCAGCGTAGAGATGATGAGATTCTTAATTTCAAGATAAAGCGCTTGCATCATTAATTCCTGACAAAGATTGAAGGCCTGATGTTAATCGATGCTGCAGATGCCGGTTTAACTGCCTTGCCGCCAGTGCCGGTTCTTGTTGATTTGCATCGTAAAAATCGTTGATGTTCACGCGTTCGCGGACATCAACGGTGAAAACAGGTTTGTTTGCGGGTACGTCGTACCAGCGGCTTTTTTTATCCAGCAGATGTTCGCTGCAGTGGATCAGCACCACCCGCAGATCGCTGTTACAGCGCACAGCAATATTTGCCGCACCGCGCTGCAGGGAGATAGCCTCTCCGAATTGTGTTCGCGTACCTTCCGGGAAGATTAACAGCGTGTCGCCCTGTGCCAGGCGCTGCTGGCTGGCGTTGAGCAACGTCCCGGCTTCGCTATTAATCAGGTAATCCGCTGCACGAATGACACCACTGACAAAGGGATTGTGCAACAACGCACTTTTCACCAGACAGTCGGTTTCGGGCATGACGGACGCCAGGATCACGTAATCAATCAGCGTGGGATGGTTGGCAACCACCAGACAGCCGCGATCGTTACGCAGGGCATCAAGATTGTTAATGCGATAGTCCAGCACCCCTGTGCCACGGGCGATAGCTAAGAAGAAACGGAAGCTGGCGGCAATGCTGCGACGTGCCAGACGGCGGCGCTTGGCGCGGTCACGCTGGACAATCAGCAAAAGGTTGAACCACACCAGCGATAGCAGCAGTCCCCCCACGCCAAACAGCACGAAGCAGCAGCCGGTCATCATCAGACGCCATAACCAGTTGATACGGGCAGTCAGGCGGTTCATTCGCGTGTCCATTGCCACTGCAAACGTTCTCCAGAAACCACAAACTGCCGTTCATCGCTAAGGTAACGTTGCAGGAATATCAGGCTTTGCGGCAGTGCAGGTTCTTCACCCGTGCTGCCGCTGCGGGTTTCGCAGCTCAGTGCGCTACCGGCTTCAATAACCAGTGCCAGCGCGTACGGCCAGGTCGGCATCTGCAACGGGAGACCTGGATGGTAAAAGTCGGGGAGTGCGCCATCAAAATCGACCAGCAAAACACGGGAATAGCCAGCGTGGAGTAGACTCAGCACTTCACATAACGCCTGCTGGAAGGTGTCCAGACCGGCAGAAACAGAGGAAGAGACTATCGGTTGACGTGCAGAGATCGTGAGATTACCCACTGCCGAGTTGTGCACAGACATGGCGAAATCGGTCGGCGAGACGGACTGCCCAGTCGCCAGGGCATGCAGAATACGGTAGTTACGCTCCAGTTCGCCATGACGGCTGGAATAGACAACGGCATCGACGGCGTGATGGCGAAGTATCGCAAGACCAATATCTACCGCCAGTTTGCTACCTGAGTTGAGGCGGCGTGCTGTCATCATCGGCAGTTCGACCAGCTTAGCCAGCGGTGCTGCCGGGTCGATGGTAAGTTGCTGGCGTGACCACGCCTGCCACTCAGCGGCATCACTTAGGCCTGGCGCTCTTGCCTGCCAGTCAATAATGTTCAGTGAAAATTTCATTTACGCGCGTCCGCGGAAAAACCGTAATCAAATAGCTAGCCTGTCCAGGCAGTTACGCTGATCTATTGTTCAATTTTTTGACAAACCAATAAGGTATGGCCAACCCCAAGGTTGTCCAGCCGCTTCTCTATGCGGAAACCGGCCATCTCCAGGTAGTGAGAAAACTTCTCTACGCTGTAAAATCGACTATTGCCGTTCGCCATACAGGTGAAATAAAGCGAGGTGGCATTCAGACTGAAAGATGCAGCCTCAAATTTCTGGGCGTCCCAGAACAACTCCATAATGCATAGCTGAGCACCTGGCTTCATTGCCTGTGCAACGCGAGTCAACATGGCGACAATCTGCTCCGGAGAGAAACAGTCCAGAAACTGGCTCATCCACCAGACGTCAGCATCACCCGGCAATGTCGAGTGACTAAGCATATCGACAGTGTGGAACCCAATGCGATGAGATAAACCTGCTTTTGCAATGTTATCTTGCGCCAGCGCTATCTGCTGCGGCAGGTCAAGGATCGTTACGGCAACTTTGTCGTCATAACGGCAGCAGCGTAACGCCCATTTACCCGTATTTCCGCCCACATCGTACAATTTTGTTGGCGAGCTTGCGAATATATATGGCAGAGCGGCGTCAAAAGCCGCGTCAGAATAGTAATGATCAAAGGCAAACCAGCTCTCTTTTGCCTGCTCTGGTAATTGCGATAATGCCGGATAGATTGTCGGCCAGTTACCAAACACGGATAACCCGGCTGGTTTTTCTTTTTGTAGAGCGTCAGCCAGGTAAAATAAGCCCTGGTAACAAACGTCCTGGGTGAAATCCATATTTATACGGGTCATTGGATCGTGCAGTAAAAAATGTCCCACTTTTGCCAGATAATAACGCCCTTCTTTGCAGGTAACGATCCGTCCACTTAACCCCATATCCAACAGTACGCTGACTCCATAGGCATTCAGGGGGCAGTTTTCGGTAATTTCCTCAAGGCTGGCACCTTGTGTGCTTTGTTTATCGAGCCAGGCCAGTACACCCAGGTTACGCAGACAAAGCGCGGTTTGAAACAGCATCGGAGCAAAAGCGATACGTTGTGCTTCGGTAATGGCATCCAGCGCGCCGAGAGTGTCCTTTTCGTACATTATTCCGTAACCTTTCTGGGGCGAGAAAAACAGGTTATCGGGCCATTTACGGCCCGACTTGAGAAAAATATTACAGTGCTGCGCCTGCTGCGAGATTCAGCTGAATATCATGGTCGAGGTTATGAACCCAGCGGTTGTAGTTCTTGTGGATTTTACCGCCGGATGCTTTCAGGTTCAGGCTGCTTTCGTAGTTAATTGAATAACTTGTTGCAGAGTAAGGAATGCGCACTTCGGCAGAGTGGTCACGTGCCTGCAGACGACCCTTAATAACGCCCGGGCCTGCTTCAGTCATGATCCATTCGCGTTTTTGACCTGCTTTCAGAATCGCGGTTTTCACCTGCTCAGCAGTATGGCCTGCACTTACAATAGAGTGAACCTGATCGACTGGAGCGGTACGGGCACAGCCTGCCAGTGCACCGGCAATTGCAAAAGCAGCAAACCATTTAACGATCTTTTTCATCAACAACTCCGTATCAATAATAACAATTAAAGACAGTGTTTTTTACAAATTATATTTCCACTCAGCCTGTTATCGGCACTGAATATATTTTTTTTAGATATTAATGTTGGTATTTATTTAACGTGGAGGGGTATATATACCATGTGGGTCAGGGGTAATAATGGCGTGGCGAAAATTTGCGTTAAATAAGCGTTAACGTTTTTGTTATCTCTTGCGGAAAATATAATCTATGGGAAATATACATTAACGCAAATGAAAAAATGCACGTATTTACGGTGGCGGTAAGATGTCGCATATTATACAGGGATTAAACCTACATATATTAGTAGGTCAGTTATCCCGGTAAATGTGCTCTGCCACGGCTAAAAAAATGGCCCCCGGTTGCAAGCACCGGAGGCCACGTCATCATCGTGAGGATTACTGGATCACGATGGTGTTAATGATGTTTTCAGCGGCAGCCTGCGCTTTCTGCTGGTCTTCAGCTGGCAGGGTGATCTGCAGGGTCAGCAGTTTGTTATCAACCTTACCAAGCACCACAGAAGAGTAAGCGGTCTGGCCTTTTGCTGAGATGATGCTGTCGAGCTGTTGCAGCGTGTGGCCTTTCAGGTCGATGCTCTTATTGGTTACCACCTGCAGCTGCGGGTCGCGGCTACGCTGCTGATCTTCCAGACGTTTGGACAGTACGCTCAAATCTTCGCTGGTAGCGTCGCCCACAATCACAATGACCGCTTTCTGCCCGGTTGCGTCGGAATAGACGTGCATATTGTTCGCCTGAGTCCCCAGCTTACCGCTCTGGTCAGTCATATCGGCTGGCAGAGAGAAACTGAGTTTACCATCCAGCAGGTTTACCGGTTGCCCGGCCGCGTTGCTCTCTGCGGACGCGCCCTGAGCAGGCGTTTTCGTGTCGCTGTTATCACAGGCTGCAAGGCCTACAACCAGCAGGCCAATCCCGACATATTTAACCAGATTGCGCATTGACTTCTTCCTTTCGATAAACGGCCATAACGGCTCATTCGCCCATCTTATCACAACTGATAAAGCGAACCCTTAACCAGCCTGCAATGCCGTGATTTCAGATTTATCTGCCAGCCTTTTCAGCAGCATATTCAACAGTACGCCGTACATTGGCAGGAAGAACACGATACTGATTAACACCTTGAAGCAGTAGTCCACCAGCGCGATTTCCATCCAGTGTTCGGCCATAAACGCGTCCGGGCTGCGCCAGAAGGCGATGAAGAAGAACGCCAGCGTGTCGCTCACGTTGCCGAACAGCGTGGAGGCAGTCGGTGCCATCCACCAGCGATGATTCTGACGCAGGCGGTTAAACACATGAACATCAAGGATCTGCCCCAGCGCGTAGGCCATAAAGCTGGCGGTAGCGATACGGGCGACAAACAGGTTGAAGTGCGTGAGCGCCTCAAAGCCCTGCCAGCTTCCCATATAGAACAGGGAAGAGATCACGTACGAAATGAACAGTGCCGGGAGCATCACGGCAAAAATAATGCGACGAGCCAGCGGTGCACCAAAGATACGCACGGTCAAATCGGTGGCGAGGAAAATAAATGGAAAACTGAACGCGCCCCAGGTGGTGTGAAAACCAAAAATGGCGATCGGGAGCTGCACCAGATAGTTACTGGAAGTGATCACCAGCAGGTGGAAAAGCGAAAGCCAGAACAACGCTTTTACGCGCTGGGTTTGTGTAAAGGAGTTCATATTGTACCTTTTTGATGAACATTTGGGGTGAGGGAACCCAATAAAACCGCCGCATCATACTGCTTTGACTGGACTTTGCAATGGTTAATTTTCACGCAATCGTTAACTTGGTTTGCATTGATGACAGTGCGGCGTAAACTACTGCCGTTTTTACCTGAATGAGAAGAACATGACCGACCTGTTTTCCAACCCAGACCACACTCTTGATGCCCAGGGCCTCCGCTGCCCGGAGCCGGTAATGATGGTGCGCAAAACCGTGCGCAATATGCAGGCGGGTGAAACGCTGCTGATTATCGCCGACGACCCGGCCACCACCCGCGATATCCCCGGTTTTTGTACCTTTATGGAACATGAGCTGGTGGCGCAGCAGACTGAGGCGCTGCCGTACCGGTATTTGATCCGAAAAGGTTCATAGCAGCCTGATGCCCTCACTCCGGCCCTCTCCCACGGGGAGAGGGAGCAAACACTAAAAAAGCAACTTGCGTTACCTTTTTGCTTTTACCTCCGGCGCAACAGCCTCAGCGCATTCGCCGTCACCAGTACCGTCGCCCCGGTATCCGCCAGCACCGCCAGCCACAGTCCGGTCATGCCGAGCAGTGTAGTCACCAGGAATATCCCCTTCAGGCCCAGTGCAATGGTGATGTTCTGGCGAATATTGGCACGTGTGGCACGTGCCAGACCGATCATTTGCGCCAGCCCGGTCAGGCGGTTATGCGTTAGCGCGGCGTCCGCAGTTTCCAGCGCCACGTCGGTGCCGCTTCCCATTGCAATGCCAATGGTTGAGGCTTTCATTGCCGGAGCATCGTTGATGCCGTCCCCCACCATCGCCAGCGGAGCATGACCGTTCAGTTCTGTTACGGCACTGACCTTATCCGCAGGCAATAATCCGGCTTTAAACTCCAGCCCCAGTTCACCGGCAATCGCTGCCGCCGCGCGTGGGTTGTCACCGGTCAGGATCACACCCTGAACACCCAGCTGATGCAGCGCCGCTACGGCCTCTTTGGCATCGTCGCGCAAGGTATCACGCAGGGTCAGTATACCTTTCGTGATGCCGTCCTGCACAACGACCACGACCGTTTGCCCGGCCTGCTCCAGCATCTGGATCTGCTGGCTCAACTCTGCGGCAGGGGATTTATCCGCTGCGACGATCAGCACTTTTTTGCCTTCGACGTCGGCCTCAATGCCGGACCCGACCAGCGCACGCTGGGCGGTTGCCTCAGGGATGACCAGCTCGCGCGCCTGCGCTTCACGAACAATGGCTATCGCCAGCGGGTGGGTTGAACCCTGCTCTACAGCGGCGGCCAGCATAAGAAGCGCGTTTTCACTCATCTCCTGCGGATAAATACCGGTAACCTGCGGTTTACCTACGGTCAGCGTACCGGTTTTATCGAAGGCAATATGCTGAACCTGGCTCAGCTGTTCCAGCGCCGCACCGCCTTTAATCAATGCCCCGCGTCGTGCCGCAGCCGCCAGGCCAGACGTAATGGCCGCAGGAGTAGAGATCACCAGCGCACACGGACAGCCAATCAGCAGCAGCGTCAGACCTTTATAAATCCAGCCCTCCCACGGCGCAGCAAAGAACAACGGCGGGACGATAGTCACCAGCAGGGCGACCAGCATGATGGCGGGGGTGTAAATCCGGCTAAAGCGATCGATAAAACGTTCAACCGGTGCCCGGCGCTCTTCGGCTTCTTCAATCAGCTTCAGGATACGGTCAATAGCGCTGTCACCCGGTTCGGAAAGCACCGTCAGTTGTACCAGACGATCGACGCTGGTGGCTCCGGCAGGCACTTTTTCGCCTGCTGCCCGCTCAACAGGAATGGATTCCCCGGTCAGGGCGCTTTCGTCAAAACTTGCCGTGGCGGCGAGCAATGCGCCATCGGCTGGCAGACGTCCGCCCGCCGCGACTTCAATTACGTCGCCGGGGCGTAGCGTGTTGATCGCCACGGTCTCGCGGTTACCGTTCACTACCCGTGTGGCGGTTTCCGGTTTCAGCGCCATCAGCGCGCTGACCCCTTTACGTGCCCGGCTTGCCGCCCAGCCCTCAAGACGTTCGCCGATTAAGAACAGCAACAGCACCATTGCGGCTTCCGCTGTGGCACCAATGAACAACGCACCAATGGCCGCTACGCTCATCAGGGTTTCGATGGCAAACCAGCTACCTGTTTTCATCAGGCGCAACGCCTGACGGGCAATCGGGAAAAGACCAACCAGCGTGGTGGCGATAAACGCCAGATTGCCGAACGGATGGTTAATCTGTTCCAGGCTCCAGCTGAGGGCCATCATGATGATGAGTGTGATAAGTGGCAGATTTTCCCGCAATGGGGAGGTCTTCTCAACAGGAGCGCTTTCGCTACGCAGGGAGTAACCGGCCTTGCTGACGGCGGCTTCAACCTGTTTGCTCACATCATTATCCGCGCTGATCAGCAGCTTTTCGGTAGCAAATAGCACCTGAACATGGCTGACCCCAGGCACCTGTTTGACTGCATTTTCAACTTTACGGGCGCAGGCTGCGCAGTCCATGCCGTTGATTATCCAACTGTAGCGGCTCCCGCTTTCAGGCAGTGGCTGCACGTTTTGCGTTTCGCATGCGCCATCGCAGCAGCAGTCGTCTTTCGGCGGAGCCGGGCTCAGCTTAAGTGCCGAGAACTGGGGAACTTTTTTTGGTGTTTCTGGAGTCGACATGGCAGTCTCCGGTAATGATAATTTTCTCATTAACCGCAGCATACACTCTGGAGTCGACTCCAGAGTCAAGCGTTATTTAAATATACAGCGAACGGACAATCAGGAAATGCCCGGCAAAATAGCAAGCGGCGGCAATGGCGTTATCCGCACGGAAACGGCAGCGATAATGGCTGACCAGCCAGACGACATTACCGGCTAACAGCAGTGCTGCGCCGAAGAACGCGGACATCGCCGGAGATGTGGGACGGAAGAACCACAGCTCACCCGCCAGCCATACCATCACCAGCGTCATGGCGATGAACGTACAGACCGGCCAGCGCATCTCTTCCAGACGAGACCAAATCACCGCAACCAGCAGCGCGCCAATCACCAGCAGCACCAGCGGGAGCGGCCAGAAGAATGACAGCGTCATCTGGCTGGCAAAGTAGATGGTATAAAGCAGATGCGACAGGAAGAACGCGCCTACGGCATACAGCAGACGCTGGCGCGGCAGCAGGGTTAAGGCATCGCCAATGAGAGAGGCGCACAATCCGGCGAGCACCAGATAACTGACGGCGTTAAACACCGGCGCTTGCCAGGCCAGTAGCAGAAGCAGCAACAGCGTGACGGGTTTAAATAACCAGCGCTGCCAGGCCGGGCCGCGATACGACGCATCGACGTAAAGCCATGCGGAAAAACAGACAGCGATAAATGACCAAAGCATATTAACTCCCTGTATCTGTTGAGGCTGAATAATCAGTTTCTGATCCAGTGTAGTGACGCGGACAGGCGTTTGGCAATGGTGGGGCAGGCAAGGTATCCTGAATTCCGCATAATCTGATGGGATTTTTGAATGAGCAAGATGCCGCTGTTTTTCATTATCGTGCTGGCGATTATCGTCATTGCCGCTTCGTTTCGTTTCGTGCAGCAGCGCCGTGAGAAAGCAGATAACGATGCCGCGCCGCTGATGCAAAAACGCGTGGTGGTGAGCAACAAACGCGAGAAAGCCCTTAACGACCGACGCTCGCGTCAGCAGCAGGTGACACCTGCGGGCGCGACCATGCGCTATGAAGCGAGTTTTAAGCCGGAAACCGGTGGGCTGGAGATGACCTTTCGCCTGGAGGCGCGGCAGTACCATCAGCTGACGGTGGGTGAGAAAGGGACACTAAGTTATAAAGGGTCGCGGTTTGAAGGGTTTACGCCGGAGCCGTGATGTATTCCCTCTCCCCAATGGGGAGAGGGTGAGGGGCATCAGGGATCTTACTTCTTCACCTGCGCCTTAAATTTCTTCATCCACACCAGCAATTCAAACACGCCAAAAATAAACACGCGCAGTTGCTGCCAGCCGGTCATCTGTGGGCCATCCTTCGGCAGACCGTTTTTCAGCATTACCATCTGCAGGGCGTGCATAAAGGTGGTAAAGACAAACGCCACGTTCACGAAGATATTCATCGGGCGCGGGAACGGGTGCACCAGATTGAGGATCAAAAACGCCCAGACGCACAGCATCAGCAAACGTCCCATATTAATCAGTACTGGCATCGGATTCTCCTTGAGCCTGACGGTGATACAGACGATAAGCCACCTGACCTGCCACTTTTTCGCGGTGCAGATCCCAGTGAACGGGCACCGGCGGTAAACCGTTTTCCACTTCACTTTCTACATAAATCAGCGCGTCATCCGCCAGCCAGCCGTTGTTCTCCAGCAGGGATAACGTCTCTTCCAGCAACCCCTTACGGAACGGCGGGTCAACAAACACCACATTGTGCGGCGTGCCCTGTTGCGCGAGGAAACTCAGGGTGTTGGTGTTGACCACTTTGGCGTTGGTCGCTTTCAGCGTTGCCAGATTTTGCTGTAGCGTCTGCGCGACACCGCGCTCCATCTCCAGCAGCGTGGCGCTGGCAGCATAGCGCGACAACGCTTCCAGCCCTAATGCGCCGCTACCGGCGAAGCAGTCGAGGCAATGGGCATCCACCATAGAGGGGGCCAGCCAGTTGAACAGCGTCTCGCGAACGCGGTCGGTGGTGGGGCGTAAACCGGGGCTATCCGGCACCGGTAATTTCCGGCCTCGCCACTGGCCGCCGATAATACGAATTTGACCGGCTGGGGCGCGGTTGGGTTTCTTCATCTCAGGAAAGCTCTGTTAACAATTGGCCTGCGATTGCGGGCGGTGATGTCAATTAAGTAAAGTGTTAGACTATTTCATCATTTTTTTAGCTTCCATGTATATAGCGCCGCGAGGAGTGTAGTCGCAGATGGCAAAACAAAAAAAACGTGGCTTCTTTTCCTGGCTGGGCTTCGGTGAAAAAGAGCAAGAAACAGAACAGAAAACCGAAGAGCAACAAGCTGTTGAAGAGCAGTCGCAGCCTGAAACACCGGTAGAAACCGCTGCGGTTGTCGAAGCGGAAGAGCATGCGCACAGCAAAGAAGAGACTGAAGCCTTTGCTGAAGAAGTGGTTGACGTCACCGAACAGGTTCAGGAGAGTGAAAAACCAGAACCTGTTGTGGTTGAAGACGTTGCAGAGGTTATTGCAACGCCTCAGGCGGTCATTGAGCACGAAGAGTTGCCGCTGCCGGAAGAGGTGAAAGCCGAAGACGTTTCTGCCGAAGAGTGGCAGGCTGAAGCGGAAACCGTTGAAATTGTTGAGGCGGTGGAAGAGGAAGCGCAAAACGAACCAGAGCTGACTGACGAAGAGCTGGAAGCCCAGGCGCTGGCGGCACAAGCGACTGAAGACGACGTTACTGAACAGGCCGAAGAGAACGTCGTTCAGGAGCAGGAAAAACCGACCAAAGAAGGTTTCTTCGCCCGCCTGAAACGTAGCCTGCTTAAAACCAAAGAAAACTTAGGTTCCGGATTTATCAGTCTGTTCCGCGGCAAAAAGATCGACGACGATCTGTTTGAAGAGCTGGAAGAGCAACTGCTGATCGCCGATGTCGGCGTGGAAACCACCCGTAAGATCATCGCGAACCTGACGGAAGGGGCGAGTCGCAAACAGCTGCGCGACGCCGAAGCGCTGTACGGTCTGCTGAAAGACGAGATGGGTGAAATTCTCGCAAAAGTTGACGAACCGCTTAATATTGAAGGCAAAACACCATTTGTTATTCTGATGGTTGGCGTGAACGGTGTGGGTAAAACCACCACTATCGGCAAGCTGGCACGTCAGTTCGAGCAGCAGGGTAAATCGGTGATGCTGGCGGCGGGCGATACCTTCCGTGCAGCGGCGGTTGAGCAGCTGCAGGTCTGGGGCCAGCGCAACAACATTCCGGTGATTGCCCAGCATACAGGCGCAGATTCCGCGTCCGTTATTTTCGATGCTATCCAGGCGGCGAAGGCGCGTAATGTCGATGTGCTGATTGCCGATACCGCAGGGCGTTTGCAGAACAAATCGCACCTGATGGAAGAGTTGAAGAAAATCGTTCGCGTCATGAAGAAGCTGGACGAAGAAGCACCGCATGAAATTATGCTGACCATCGATGCCAGCACCGGGCAGAACGCCATTAGTCAGGCGAAACTGTTCCATGAAGCGGTAGGACTGACGGGGATCACGCTGACCAAGCTTGACGGTACCGCCAAAGGCGGGGTGATCTTCTCCGTGGCCGATCAGTTCGGCATTCCTATCCGTTACATCGGTGTGGGCGAGCGTATTGAGGATTTACGTCCGTTTAAAGCGGACGACTTTATTGAGGCATTATTTGCCCGAGAGGACTAACAATGATTCGCTTTGAACACGTCAGCAAGGCCTATCTCGGTGGGAGACAAGCGTTGCAGGGGGTGACATTCCACCTGCAGCCAGGCGAGATGGCATTCCTGACCGGCCATTCAGGCGCGGGGAAAAGTACCCTGCTCAAGCTTATCTGTGGGATCGAACGGCCCAGTGCCGGGAACATCTTTTTCAGCGGCCATGACATCAGCCGCCTGAAAAACCGTGAAGTGCCGTTCCTGCGTCGTCAGATCGGCATGATTTTCCAGGATCACCACCTGCTGATGGATCGCACGGTTTTCGATAACGTGGCGATCCCGCTGATCATTGCCGGTGCCAGCTATGATGATATCCGCCGTCGCGTGTCTGCGGCGCTGGATAAAGTCGGGCTACTGGACAAAGCGAAGAACTTCCCGATCCAGCTTTCCGGCGGTGAGCAGCAACGTGTGGGTATTGCCCGTGCGGTGGTGAACAAGCCTGCGGTATTGCTGGCGGATGAACCGACCGGTAACCTGGACGATGCCCTGTCCGAAGGGATTTTGCGTCTGTTTGAGGAATTTAACCGCGTTGGGGTAACGGTCTTGATGGCGACGCACGACATCAATCTTATCTCTCGTCGTTCGTACCGCATGCTGACCCTGAGCGACGGTCATTTGCACGGAGGCCACGGTGAATAAGCGTGATGCAATAAACCAGATTCGACAGTTCGGGAACCGGTTTGACCGTTTCCGTAAGTCGCAGGGCGGCGGTGACGGCAATCGTAATACACCCAAGCGCGCGAAAGCCGCACCGAAGCCGAACTCCCGCAAAACCAACGTCTTCAATGAGCAGGTGCGCTATGCCTTCCACGGCGCATTGCAGGATCTGAAAAGCAAGCCGCTGGCCACGTTCCTGACGGTGATGGTAATTGCCATCTCCCTGACCCTGCCAAGTGTTTGCTACATGGTGTATAAGAACGTCAACCAGGCGGCGTCACAGTATTATCCGTCGCCGCAGATCACGGTCTATCTGGATAAAGCGCTCGACGATAACGCGGCGGCGCAGGTGGTCGGGCAGATCCAGGCCGAACAGGGCGTTGAGAAGGTCAACTATCTCTCGCGTGATGAAGCGCTGGGTGAGTTCCGCAACTGGTCAGGGTTTGGTGGCGCGCTGGACATGCTCGAAGAAAACCCGCTGCCTGCCGTGGCAGTGGTGATCCCGAAGCTTGATTTTCAGGGCACGAATGCACTCAACACCCTGCGTGACCGCATCACCGGCATTAAAGGCATTGATGAAGTGCGTATGGATGACAGCTGGTTCGCGCGTCTCTCTGCCCTGACCGGGCTGGTAGGGCGTGTGGCGGCGATGATTGGTGTGCTGATGGTGGCAGCGGTATTCCTTGTCATCGGTAACAGCGTGCGTCTGAGCATCTTCGCCCGCCGTGATACCATCAACGTGCAAAAACTGATTGGTGCGACGGATGGTTTCATCCTCCGGCCATTCCTCTACGGCGGCGCATTGCTCGGTTTTTCCGGCGCATTTCTTTCATTAATATTGTCAGAAATTTTGGTGATGCGGCTCTCCTCTGCCGTCACCGAAGTGGCGCAGGTTTTCGGAACTAAGTTTGATATCAGTGGCTTAGGGTTCGATGAGTGTCTGTTGCTACTGCTGGTCTGCTCGATGATCGGCTGGGTGGCCGCATGGCTGGCGACGGTTCAACATTTACGTCACTTTACTCCCGATTAAGAAAAGCGTGATATAATCTTTCCCTGCACCGAGGTGTTCGCTCTGCAGGGAAAGAGTCCCTGTTGTCTCTTCCCCGTATTATCATCTCCATGTCACATTTTGTGCGTAATTTATTCACCGTTGCACCTGGAACTTGTGGATAAAATCACTGTCTGATAAAAGAGTGAATGCTAATCTCGTTGCTCAAACGCTTTGGCATGGTTGTTGCCTGACGGGGATAACCAGGGTCAGAAGAGAAACATTGAGAGGAATGAATGACCAAAGAAATGCAAACTTTAGCTTTAGCCCCTGTTGGTAACCTGGAGTCTTACATCCGGGCTGCGAACACCTGGCCGATGTTAACGGCCGAGGAAGAAAAGGAGCTTGCTGAAAAGCTGCATTACCAGGGCTGCCTGGAATCAGCTAAGAAGCTGATCCTGTCTCACCTGCGCTTTGTTGTTCACGTTGCTCGTAATTATGCGGGCTACGGCCTGCCGCAGGCAGACTTGATTCAGGAAGGTAACATCGGTCTGATGAAGGCTGTACGTCGCTTTAACCCGGAAGTGGGTGTGCGACTGGTCTCCTTCGCCGTACACTGGATCAAAGCTGAAATTCACGAATACGTTCTGCGTAACTGGCGTATCGTGAAGGTCGCCACGACAAAAGCGCAACGCAAACTGTTCTTCAATCTGCGTAAAACCAAGCAGCGTCTGGGCTGGTTCAATCAGGATGAAGTTGAAATGGTGGCGCGCGAGCTGGGCGTATCCAGCAAAGACGTGCGTGAGATGGAATCCCGTATGGCCGCGCAGGACATGACGTTTGACATGTCTTCCGACGATGATGCCTCTGACAGCCAGCCGATGGCACCGGTTCTGTATCTGCAGGATAAGACCTCTAACTTTGCCGACGGCATTGAAGAGGACAACTGGGAAGATCAGGCCGCGAACAAGCTGAGCTATGCGATGGAAGGCCTCGACGAACGTAGTCAGGATATTATCCGTGCCCGTTGGCTGGACGAAGACAACAAGTCCACGCTGCAGGAACTGGCCGACCGCTACGGCGTGTCCGCTGAACGTGTGCGTCAGCTTGAAAAGAACGCCATGAAAAAACTTCGCGCCGCTATCGAAGCGTAATTCCCGCGAAGTCCCCGATGACCCTCGAATGCAAATTCGGGGGTTTTGTTTTTTTATCTCCCGCTCTGGCGAATTCCGCCCCCCTGGCAAACACTTACAGATGCGCTAAGCAGGCAACTTTCTCAGGGGGACAGGGTGAAAAATAACGAACTGAATGACCGGCGTTTGCAGGCGACGCCGCGCGGTATTGGGGTGATGTGTAACTTCTATGCCGAAAAAGCCGAAAATGCCACGGTGTGGGACGTTGAAGGCAATGAGTACATTGATTTCGCCGCCGGGATCGCCGTGCTGAATACCGGGCACCGGCATCCAAAAGTTATCTCCGCTATCGAAAAACAACTCCACGCATTTACCCATACGGCATACCAGATTGTGCCGTACGAAGGCTATGTAGCCCTTGCCGAGCGTCTTAACGAACGTGTGCCCATTGACGGCCCGGCCAAAACGGCCTTCTTCTCGACGGGCGCAGAAGCCGTCGAAAACGCGGTGAAAATTGCCCGCGCGTATACCCGACGTCCCGGTCTTATCACTTTCGGCGGTGGCTTCCACGGCCGCACTTTTATGACAATGGCACTGACGGGGAAAGTCGCGCCGTACAAGCTGGGCTTTGGCCCGTTCCCTGGCTCGGTTTACCACGCGCAATACCCGAATGCGCTGCACGGCGTCAGTACGGCGGAGTCGCTGAAAAGCCTGGAGCGTATCTTTAAAGCAGACATCGCCCCGGATCAGGTGGCGGCCATTATCCTTGAGCCTGTTCAGGGTGAGGGGGGGTTCAACGTCGCCCCTGCTGATTTCATGCAGGCACTGCGTGCCCTGTGCGATACCCACGGTATTTTGCTGATTGCTGACGAAGTACAAACCGGCTTCGCGCGTACCGGCAAGCTCTTCTCGATGGAACATCACTGCGTGAAGGCTGACTTGATCACGATGGCGAAAAGCCTGGCGGGTGGAATGCCGCTCTCTGCGGTATCGGGCCGGGCAGAGGTGATGGATGCACCCGCACCAGGCGGGCTGGGCGGCACCTATGCGGGTAATCCGCTGGCGATTGCGGCGGCCCACGCCGTACTGGACGTGATTGAAGAAGAGGAACTCTGCACGCGGGCGGCGCATCTCGGCCACCATCTGGTGGAGGTGCTGAATAAAGCGAAAGCGGGCTGTCCGTTTATCGCTGACATTCGCGCGCAAGGTTCAATGGTAGCGGTAGAGTTTAACGACCCGCAGAGCGGGCATCCGTCACCGGAATTCACCCGTCTGGTGCAGGAGCGTGCGCTGAAGGAAGGTCTGCTGCTTCTGAGCTGTGGCGTGTATGGCAACGTCATCCGCTTCCTGTACCCGCTCACCATCCCCGAAGTGCAGTTCCGTAAAGCGCTGGATATTATTTCCGCGTCGCTGACACGTTAAAGCCACAAGCCCGGCTGAAATGACTGCCGGGCTTATCATATATTCATTTCAAATTAGCTATTCCAAAATCATAAAAATGGGGTATGTTTTAGCAGAGTATGCTGAAAAAGCGCGAGTGGTATACCTATAACTGAAATAAAGCGCTACGCAACAACATCACAACAATCGTAATAACCATAATAATGGGGAATCTCAGGATGAATATGAAGGGTAAAGCGTTACTGGCAGGATGTATCGCGTTGGCATTCAGTACGATGGCGCAGGCAGACATTAAAATCGCCGTCGTTGGTGCGATGTCCGGTCCGGTAGCTCAGTATGGTGACCAGGAGTTTACTGGCGCAGAACAGGCTGTTGCAGACATTAATGCTAAGGGCGGAATCAAAGGCGAAAAACTGCAGATCGTAAAATATGACGATGCCTGTGATCCGAAACAAGCGGTAGCCGTAGCGAACAAAGTGGTGAACGACGGGATCAAATACGTTATCGGCCACCTGTGCTCCTCCTCTACACAGCCAGCGTCTGACATCTACGAAGACGAAGGTATTTTGATGATCACCCCGGCCGCAACTGCACCAGAGCTGACCGCACGTGGTTATAAGCTGACTCTGCGTACCACTGGCCTGGACTCCGATCAGGGCCCAACTGCCGCCAAATACATTGTTGAAAAAGTGAAACCGAAACGCATTGCGATCGTTCACGACAAACAGCAATACGGTGAAGGCCTGGCGCGCTCAGTGCAGGATAACCTTAAGAAAGCGAATGCCGACGTGGTGTTCTTCGACGGTATTACTGCCGGTGAAAAAGACTTCTCCACCCTGGTGGCGCGTCTGAAGAAAGAGAATATCGATTTCGTTTACTACGGCGGCTATCACCCGGAGATGGGTCAGATCCTGCGTCAGGCGCGTGCTGCGGGCCTGAAAACCCAGTTCATGGGGCCAGAAGGTGTGGCGAACGTGTCGCTGTCTAACATTGCCGGTGAATCTGCTGAAGGCTTGCTGGTCACCAAGCCGAAGAACTACGATCAGGTACCTGCGAACAAACCGATTGTAGATGCCATCAAGGCGAAGAAACAGGATCCAAGCGGTGCGTTCGTGTGGACGACTTACGCTGCGCTGCAGACCCTGCAGGCAGGTCTGAACCAGTCAACCGATCCGGCTAAGATTGCCACCTGGCTGAAAGCGAACTCCGTAGATACCGTTATGGGCCCGCTTTCCTGGGATGCGAAGGGCGACCTGAAGGGCTTTGAGTTCGGCGTGTTTAACTGGCATGCCAACGGTACGGCGACCGACGCAAAATAAACGCAAATGGCAACCTTGCGGTTGCCATTTTAGTGTTTGCACCCTCTCCCCGTGGGAGAGGGCCGGGGTGAGGGCATCAGGCCGCACACATCAGGCCGCACAGAACAAAACTAGCGCTTCTCCCACCCATTTGCCTGCGCCGTAAACCCTAATGCCTGCATAAATGCCGCCATCACGCTGCGGTCTTGCACGCCCACGTCGGCCATCCACCAGGAGGTCACACTCGGGTTTTCGCGGATAACCTCTTCAACCAGATACTGCCCTACACCGCGACGGCGGGTTACGTCACGCACGCGAAGTGAGTCCAGCGCCCCTTCCGTACCGCTCAGTGTGACGCGCACAGCCGCCAGCAGACGCTCGTTAAAACGCGCGGCATAAATGCGATGAGTCTCGTCGACGGTCAGCGACGAAGGGGAATATTCCGGCCAGATTTTGCCCAGGTCGATATGATCCTGGTCGCTAAAGGTCACCAGACGAACGATAGTCAGTTTCATTAGCTACTTGTCCAAATCAAATAGAGTGGGGGCAGTGTACTCAATTTATTCACTCAGCGGCTTCTTCTTTTTATTCCCATTAACCAGGTGATTAGTTTTTTGGCAACGCATTGTGCAGTTCGAAAACATATGGATCGAAAAATAAGCAGAATTTTAACCTAAATGGCAGTGATTTATTCGGCGCTTTATGCCGTTATTTTATGCTGCAAACTGCGCTTTTATTTGTTTATCTCTGTCGGATTTCAGAATATTATCTTTGCTTAATCGCCTGAAAAATAGAGATATTAGTCTGGTTTTTGTGAAAAACTGCGCTAAACCATTAAAGGCACTGGTAAAAATAGCGTTGTTCATTAAAAGTACAGAATGCTTTTTAACCATAATAAAACAAAATATATACACAACATCACGAATGGGGATTCAGAGATGAAAAGGAACGCGAAGACGTTAATCGCGGGGATGGTCGCACTGGCGATTTCGCATGCAGCTATGGCGGAAGAGATTAAAGTTGCTGTCGTCGGTGCGATGTCCGGCCCTGTCGCCCAGTGGGGAGATATGGAGTTCAACGGCGCGCGCCAGGCAATCAAAGACATCAACGCCAAAGGCGGTATCAAAGGTGACAAGCTGGTAGGTGTGGAGTACGACGACGCCTGCGATCCAAAACAGGCCGTGGCAGTCGCCAACAAAATTGTGAACGATGGCATCCAGTACGTGATCGGCCACCTGTGCTCATCGTCCACTCAGCCTGCGTCTGATATCTATGAAGACGAAGGCATTCTGATGATTACCCCTGGTGCGACTAACCCGGAGCTGACCCAGCGCGGTTATCAGCACATCATGCGTACTGCCGGTCTGGACTCCTCTCAGGGGCCAACTGCCGCCAAATATATCCTCGAAAACGTCAAGCCGCAGCGCATCGCCATTATTCATGACAAGCAGCAGTATGGCGAAGGTCTGGCGCGTTCCGTTCAGGATGGCCTGAAAAAAGGCGGTGCGAATGTTGTCTTCTTCGACGGTATTACCGCGGGTGAGAAAGACTTCTCCGCGCTGATTGCCCGTCTGCAAAAAGAAAACATCGATTTCGTTTACTACGGTGGCTACTACCCGGAAATGGGCCAGATGCTGCGCCAGGCACGTTCAGTCGGTCTGAAAACCCAGTTTATGGGGCCGGAAGGTGTGGGCAATGCCTCACTGTCTAACATTGCGGGCGACGCTGCCGAAGGCATGCTGGTGACGATGCCAAAACGCTATGACCAGGATCCGGCGAACAAAACTATCGTTGATGCGCTCAAGGCGCAGAAGAAAGATCCGAGTGGTCCATACGTGTGGATCACTTACGCAGCGGTGCAGTCTCTGGCAACCGCACTGGATCGTAGCGGCAGCAAAGAACCGCTGGCGCTGGTGAAAGATTTAAAAGCACACGGGGTGAACACCGTGATTGGGCCGCTGAACTGGGATGAGAAAGGCGATCTGAAGGGATTTGAGTTTGGTGTCTTTAAGTGGCACGCCGATGGTTCGTCCTCGGTCGCCAAATAATTATCCCACCGCCCGAACCACCGGGCGGGTATAAAAAGGTTTGCATATGTCCGAGCAGTTTCTCTATTTCTTGCAGCAGATGTTTAACGGCGTCACGCTGGGAAGCACCTACGCGCTGATCGCCATCGGTTATACGATGGTTTACGGCATTATCGGCATGATCAACTTCGCCCACGGCGAGGTGTACATGATCGGTAGCTATGTCTCCTTTATGATCATTGCCGCCCTGATGATGATGGGTATCGACAGCAGCTGGTTGCTGGTTGCCGCCGGATTTGTCGGCGCGATTGTGATTGCCAGTGCCTACGGCTGGAGCATTGAGCGCGTGGCCTACCGGCCGGTGCGCAGCTCCAAGCGCCTGATTGCACTCATCTCCGCCATCGGGATGTCTATCTTCCTGCAAAACTACGTCAGCCTGACGGAAGGCTCACGCGATGTGGCGTTGCCAAGCCTGTTTAACGGCCAGTGGATTGTAGGAGCCAGCGACAACTTCTCTGCCTCTATCACCACCATGCAGCTGGTTATCTGGATTGTGACCTTCATTGCGATGCTCGCCCTGACGCTGTTCATCCGTTACTCCCGCATGGGACGCGCCTGCCGCGCCTGTGCAGAAGATCTGAAGATGGCGAGCCTGCTCGGCATCAACACCGACCGCGTGATTGCGCTTACCTTCGTGATTGGCGCAGCGATGGCGGCGGTGGCGGGCGTATTGCTCGGTCAGTTCTACGGCGTAATCAACCCGTACATCGGCTTTATGGCCGGGATGAAAGCTTTCACTGCGGCGGTGCTGGGCGGTATCGGCAGTATTCCTGGCGCGATGATTGGTGGCCTGATCCTGGGTGTGGCTGAAGCGCTCTCTTCGGCGTATCTGAGTACCGAATATAAAGATGTGGTGTCGTTTGCCCTGCTGATTCTGGTTCTGCTGGTGATGCCTACCGGTATTCTGGGTCGTCCGGAGGTAGAGAAAGTATGAAACCGATGCATTTTGCAATGGCGTTGCTCTCTGCTGCCATGTTCTTCGTGCTGGCGGGCGTCTTTATGGGCGTTCAGTTAGAGCTGGATGGCACTAAGCTGGTGGTCGATACCGCCGCCGACATCCGCTGGCAGTGGGTGTTTATTGGTACTGCGGTCGTGTTCCTGTTCCAGCTGCTGCGTCCGCTGTTCCAGAAGACGCTGAAAAACGTCTCTGGCCCGAAATTTGTGCTGCCCGCTATCGACGGTTCTACCGTTAAGCAGAAGCTGTTCCTCGTGGCGCTGCTGGTGGCGGCTGTTGCGTGGCCGTTTGTGGTATCGCGCGGTACGGTGGATATCGCGACGCTGACCATGATCTACGTGATCCTCGGTCTCGGCCTCAACGTGGTGGTGGGCTTGTCCGGCCTGCTGGTGCTGGGCTACGGCGGCTTTTACGCCATCGGTGCCTACACCTTTGCGCTGCTGAACCACTATTACGGCCTCGGATTCTGGACGTGTCTGCCGCTGGCTGGGCTGGTTTCTGCCGCGGCGGGCTTCCTGCTGGGCTTCCCGGTGCTGCGTCTGCGTGGTGACTATTTAGCGATTGTGACCTTAGGCTTCGGTGAAATCGTCCGTATCCTGCTGCTCAACAATACTGAAGTGACCGGTGGCCCGAACGGTATCAGCCAGATCCCGAAACCGACCTTCTTCGGTCTGGAGTTCAGCCGTACCGCCCGCGAAGGTGGCTGGGATACTTTCAGCAACTTCTTTGGTATGAGGTATGACCCATCCGACCGCGTTATCTGGCTTTACCTGGTCGCGCTGCTGCTGGTGGTGATTACGCTGTTCGTGATTAACCGTCTGCTGCGTATGCCGCTGGGCCGCGCCTGGGAAGCACTGCGTGAAGATGAGATTGCCTGTCGCTCGCTGGGCCTGAACCCAACCCGTATCAAGCTGACCGCGTTCACCATCAGTGCCGCATTTGCCGGTTTCGCCGGAACGCTGTTTGCCGCACGTCAGGGCTTCGTCAGCCCGGAATCGTTCACCTTTGCCGAATCCGCCTTTGTGCTGGCGATTGTGGTGCTCGGCGGGATGGGCTCGCAGTTCGCCGTTATTCTGGCGGCCATCCTGCTGGTGGTATCGCGTGAACTGATGCGTGACTTTAACGAATACAGCATGCTGATGCTGGGTGGTTTGATGGTGCTGATGATGATCTGGCGTCCGCAGGGCTTGCTGCCGATGACGCGTCCACAGCTGAAGCTGAAGAACGGACAAGCGAAAGGAGAGCAGGCATGAGTCAGCCATTATTATCCGTTAACGGCCTGATGATGCGTTTTGGCGGCCTGCTGGCGGTCAACAACGTCTCTCTGGATCTGCACAAGAAAGAGATTGTCTCCCTGATTGGCCCGAACGGCGCGGGGAAAACAACCGTGTTTAACTGCCTGACCGGTTTTTACAAGCCAACGGGCGGTACCATTATGCTGCGCGACCAACATCTGGAAGGATTGCCGGGCCAGCAAATTGCCCGTATGGGCGTGGTGCGTACCTTCCAGCACGTGCGTCTGTTCCGCGAGATGACGGTGATTGAGAACCTGCTGGTGGCACAACATCAGCAGCTCAAAACGGGCATCTTCTCTGGCCTGTTGAAAACCCCAGCTTTCCGTCGTGCGCAGAGCGAAGCGTTAGATCGCGCTGCGACCTGGCTCGACCGTATTGGTCTGCTCCAGCACGCTAACCGTCAGGCGAGCAACCTGGCCTACGGTGATCAGCGTCGCCTTGAGATTGTGCGCTGCATGGTGACCCAGCCGGAAATCCTGATGCTCGACGAACCGGCTGCGGGCCTCAACCCGAAAGAGACCAAAGAGCTGGACGAGCTGATTGCTGAGCTGCGCGATCATCACGACACCACTATTCTGTTGATTGAACATGATATGAAGCTGGTGATGGGCATCTCTGACCGTATCTACGTGGTGAACCAGGGCACACCGCTGGCGAATGGTACGCCGGATGAGATCCGCAACAACCCGGACGTGATCCGTGCTTACCTGGGTGAGGCATAAGATGGAAAAAGCGATGTTAACGTTTGATAAAGTAAATGCCCACTACGGTAAGATCCAGGCGCTGCATGACGTCAGCCTGCATATCAATCAGGGTGAAATCGTCACCCTGATCGGGGCCAACGGCGCGGGTAAAACCACGCTGCTGGGTACCCTGTGCGGTGATCCGCGTGCCACCAGCGGGCGGATTGTGTTTGATGGCAAAGACATTACCGACTGGCAGACCGCCAAAATCATGCGTGAAGCGGTGGCGATTGTCCCGGAAGGGCGTCGCGTGTTTTCTCGTATGACGGTGGAAGAGAATCTGGCAATGGGGGGCTTCTTTGCCGATCGTGACCAGTATCAGACCCGTATCAAGCGTGTGTATGAACTCTTCCCGCGGTTGTGGGAACGCCGCATTCAGCGTGCGGGCACTATGTCTGGTGGTGAACAGCAGATGCTGGCGATTGGCCGTGCGCTGATGAGCCAGCCGCGCCTGTTACTGCTTGATGAACCGTCGCTCGGTCTTGCGCCGATCATCATCCAGCAGATTTTCGACACCATCGAGCAACTGCGTAAGGAGGGGATGACCATCTTCCTCGTCGAGCAGAACGCCAACCAGGCGCTGAAGCTGGCTGACCGTGGTTACGTGCTGGAGAATGGCCGCGTGGTGCTGGAAGACACCGGTGACGCGCTGCTGGCGAACGAAGCAGTGCGGAGTGCGTATTTAGGCGGTTAGGTAAAAGCAAAAAGGCAACGCACGTTGCATTTTTTAGTGTTTGTACCCTCTCCCGTGGGAGAGGGCCAGGGTGAGGGCACCAGACCGCACGAGGTAAAAGCAAAAAGGCAACGCATGTTGCCTTTTTTAATGTGTTCTCCCTCTGCCTGTGGGAGAGGGCCGGGGTGAGGGCACCAGACCGCACGAGGTAAAAGCAAAAAGGCAACGCACGTTGCCTTTTTTAGTGTTTGTACCCTCTCCCTGTGGGAGAGGGCCAGGGTGAGGGCACCAGACCGCACGAGGTAAAAGCAAAAAGGCAACGCATGTTGCCTTTTTTAATGTTGAAGTGGTCTACTTAATTTGGACACGACCTGAGGTTCTTTGTCTTTCCATCTCGGCAGGTGTTAACCCTCCGTTGT
>NZ_JBJURN010000018.1:0-29658 GCF_046622475.1 Enterobacter sp. LM3
ATCCGTGTTTTTTTTCACCAACAGCAATGAAATCAAGCTACAAATTGTTCTAATTGATGTATCTGCAACCAAAATCACACTTGAAGTGGCATACTTATCAGCATGAATCATTAAGGAATAAGAGCGATGCCCTTAAGCGCACAACAGCTGGCAGCACAAAAAAACCTATCCTATGTGCTGGCAGAAAAGCTGGCTCAACGGATCTTAGCGGGTAAATATGCCCCGGGTAGCACCCTGCCAGGAGAAATAGAGCTGGGTGAGCTGTTTGGGGTAAGCCGTACCGCCGTTCGCGAAGCAGTGAAAACATTAACAGCAAAAGGAATGGTGCTCCCGCGTCCTCGCATTGGCACCCGCGTTATGCCTCAGGCCAACTGGAACTTCCTCGATCAGGAGTTACTCTCCTGGTGGATGACCGAAGACAACTTCCATCAGGTTGTCGATCATTTCCTGGTAATGCGCAGCAGCCTCGAACCCCAGGCATGCCTACTTGCCGCCACGCTCGGTACCGCAGAACAAAAAGCACAGCTCAATACCTTGATGGAAGAGATGATGTTCCTGAAAAAGCACTTCAACCGCGAGCGCTGGATTGAGGTAGATATGGCCTGGCATGAACATATCTATACGATGAGCGCGAATCCTTTCCTGACGTCTTTTGCCTCTTTATTCCATTCGGTGTACCACACCTACTTTACTTCTATTACACAAGATGAAGTGGTGAAACTGGATCTGCATCAGGCGATTGTTGATGCCAT
This sequence comes from Enterobacter sp. LM3, assembly GCF_046622475.1. Lineage (NCBI taxonomy): Bacteria > Pseudomonadati > Pseudomonadota > Gammaproteobacteria > Enterobacterales > Enterobacteriaceae > Enterobacter > Enterobacter sp. LM3. The sequence continues at coordinate 753 of NZ_JBJURN010000018.1, forward strand.
TCAGGAGAGTGACGGGCAGCGTGCCCTGAGTGCGTGCCAGGCATTGCTGGCCGCGCCAACCCACCAGCAGGTAAATAAATGACAGAGAAAAAAGCGCGCAGCATGGCTGGACTACCGTGGATTGCAGCTATGGCGTTCTTTATGCAGGCACTGGATGCCACCATCCTTAACACCGCCCTCCCTGCAATAGCACAAAGCCTCAACCGCTCCCCGCTGGCAATGCAGTCTGCCATCATCAGTTACACCCTGACGGTCGCGATGCTGATCCCGGTGAGCGGCTGGCTGGCCGATCGCTTCGGCACCCGTAAAGTGTTTATGCTGGCGGTGACGCTCTTCACACTCGGTTCACTGGCCTGCGCGCTATCCACCTCCTTAACGGAGCTGGTTATCTTCCGCGTACTCCAGGGGGTCGGCGGGGCGATGATGATGCCCGTAGCGCGTCTGGCGTTACTGCGTGCTTATCCGCGCAGCGAACTGCTCCCCATCCTTAACTTTGTCACCATGCCTGGGTTAGTCGGCCCAATACTTGGCCCGGTACTCGGAGGGGTATTTGTGACCTGGGTAAGCTGGCACTGGATCTTCCTGATTAATATACCGATTGGTATGGTGGGGTTGCTGTATGCCCGCAGGTATATGCCGGACTTCACCACGCCAGGACGTAATTTCGACATGGGCGGGTTTCTTCTGTTTGGCCTGAGTCTGGTGCTTTTCTCCAGCGGGATGGAGCTATTCGGCGAAAAAATTGTGGCGACAGAGATTGCACTGTCCGTCATCTTCAGCGGTATTCTGTTGTTCCTTCTTTATATACGTCATGCGCGCCGTCACCCGACCCCGCTGATCCCCCTGTCTCTCTTTAATACCCGAACCTTCTCCGTCGGGATCGCAGGCAATATTGCATCACGCCTGGGAACAGGTTGCGTACCGTTTCTGATGCCATTGATGCTGCAGGTCGGCTTCGGCTACCCGGCATTGATTGCCGGCTGCATGATGGCTCCCGCGGCAATGGGGTCGATTCTGGCAAAATCGACCGTCACGCAGGTGCTGCGCTGGTGTGGGTATCGTAAAACGCTGGTTGGCGTGACCGTCTTTATCGGGCTGATGATTACCCAGTTCTCGTTGCAGTCCGCAGCCCTGCCAGTCTGGATGTTAATCCTGCCGCTCTTTGTTCTGGGAATGGCTATGTCAACGCAGTTCACATCGATGAACACCATCACGCTTGCCGATCTTACTGACGAGAATGCCAGTAGCGGCAACAGCGTACTGGCAGTGACTCAACAGTTGTCGATCAGTCTGGGGGTTGCCGTGAGTGCGGCGGTACTGCGGTTTTATGAAGGTTTTGATAGCTCAAATACCGTCGAGCAGTTCCACTATACCTTTATCACTATGGGCGCACTCACCGTCGTTTCAGCCTGGGTCTTTATGCTGTTAAAACCGAAGGATGGCCGAAACCTGATTAAAGAGCGCCACAAAGAGAAGGTTAAACCGACCCCCGTTCCATCAGAACAGGAGTAAGTTGCAGACGTTGCTGTTGCAGCGTGGGCTGCGCCATCCGGTGGATCAGCACATCAATGGCCAGCTCACCCAGCTCATCTTTCGGCTGATGAATAGTGGTCAGCGGCGGCGTCATATAGCTGGCCAGTTCGATATCATCGTAGCCAATTACCGCCATATCCTGCGGGATCTTTATCCCTGCCTGATACAGCGCCTGGTACGCACCAAATGCCATCGCATCGTTGCCAATAAAAACGGCCTGCGGACGGTGCTCTTGCGCCAGCAGTTTCTGCATCGCCTCGAAGCCGCCGTTAAATTCGAAATCACCGGTAATCTGGTAGCCATCAGGAATGGCAAGCCCCGCACGCTCCATGGCGCAGAGGTATCCTTCCTGACGCAAACGCGCCGGCGTTTTATCCAGCGGGCCGGTAATGCAGGCTATGCGGGTATAGCCTTTATCGATCAGATACTGGGTCGCCATATCACCCCCCAGCAGAGAATTGTCCTGAATCAGATCGCTGGTACCATCGAACGGTGCCCAGTCCATCATCACCGTCGGTACCGACGGGTAGCGTTGCATAATTTCTTTCGACGGCTGATGAGTCTCGGTACACAGCAACAGTAACCCGTCGACGCGTTTTTGCATCAGCGTCTCCAGATTACGGTTCATGCGCTGTTCATCCCCTTCGGTATTGCACAGCACCAGGCTGTAGCCACGCTCGAAACAACTGCGTTCCACACCGCGCACAAGTTCAGAATAAAAAGGGTTGGTACTGGCCGTGATAAGCATGCCAATAGTGCGCGTCTGGTTGAGCTTGAGGCTGCGCGCCAGCGCCGACGGTGCATAGTTGAGATCTTTGACTGCCGCTTCGACTTTTTCCCGAATCGCCTCACTGACAAAACGATCGTTATTAATGACGTGAGAAACCGTCGAAGTAGAAACGCCCGCCATGCGGGCGACATCTTTCATTGTGGCCAAGCGTTACCCCTGCTGACTTAAGAATTCATCGATCTCTTTACGCCACGGAACGGAAGGCTGAGCACCTTTACGCGTAACCGCGATGGCCGCGGCAGCATGTGCGAAGCGAATGGCATCATCCATTCGCGCACCTTCCAGCAGCGCTGTCACCAGCGCACCGTTAAAGGTATCACCCGCCGCGATAGTATCAATCGCTTTCACCTTAAAGCCCGGCACGCGACGGCCTTCGCCATTCACGCTTGCCCACACACCACGGCTACCGAGCGTGATGATAACGGTTCCGATGCCTTTTTCATGCAGTGCATTCGCCGCACGCGCAGCATCGTCATCATTTTCAACACGAATCCCCGTCAGTTTTTCCGCTTCGGTTTCATTCGGGGTAATGATGTCCACCAGCGCCAGCAGCTCATCTGATAATACACGGGCAGGAGCCGGATTAAGTACGACAGTGGTATGATTTTCATGCGCAATTTTTGCGGCAGCCAGAACGCTTTCGACTGGCGATTCCAGCTGCATCAGCAATGCTTCCGCATTCGCAATAATCTCACGCTGCACTTCAACACGTTCAGTCGTCAACGCGGCGTTAGCGCCAGCATGAATACCGATGACATTCTCACCTTCTGCGTTGACGAAAATCAGCGCCACGCCGGTAGATTCCCCCGCCACCACGCTCACCGGCGCAATATCAATATTATCGCTGGCCAGCTGTTTACGTACGCGCTCACCGGTATCGTCATCACCCGTGCAGGCAATAAACGCGATATGCGCCCCGCTGCGTCCGGCGGCAACCGCCTGGTTTGCGCCTTTACCGCCGAAGGCCACCTGATATTGATTGCCGGTGACGGTTTCGCCCGGTGTCGGGAAAGATTCAAGGTTAAGAATGTGATCGGCATTGATGCTGCCAAGGACGACGAGGTTGCCTGCGGTTTTCATGGTAGAGGAGTCCATCTGAGAGCGCCACCGGTGTTACCCGGTGGCGTATGCCACACTTTTCTTTATAGGGTGTCCCTCAGGCAGCCAGCGACTGCCTGAATCGCCTTTTTACTGCTTGATGACCAGTTTCAGGTCAACTGGATATTTGGCCTGAACTTTTTCGCCCTTCAGCACTTTATCCGCAGTCTGGACGCCAGTTGCGCCAATCTGCTCAGGCAGCTGAGCGATGGTCGCAGCCAGTTTGCCATCATTTACTGCTTTTTCACCATCTGGCGTACCGTCAAATCCGACAACCATCACATCAGATTTACCCGCAGTCTGCAGAGCACGCAGTGCGCCCAGCGCCATTTCATCGTTCTGTGCAAATACTGCCTGCACGTCAGGGTGTGCGGTCAGCAGGTTCTGCATAACGTTCAGACCTTTAGTACGGTCGAAGTCAGCAGGCTGGCTGGCCAGCACGTTAAATTTGTGCGCAGCAACAGCCTGCTGGAAGCCTTCGCCACGTTCACGGGCTGCAGACGTCCCTGCAATACCCTGCAGTTCGATAACCTTCGCGCCTTCACCTGCTTTCTTCGCGATATAGTCACCCGCAATTTTACCGCCCAGCACGTTATCAGACGCGATATGGCTGACGACGTCGCCTTTAGAGGCCTGACGGTCCAGGGTGATCACCGGGATTTTTGCCTGGTTTGCCATCTTAACGGCGTTACCCACTGCGTCAGAATCGGTTGGGTTGATCAGCAGGATTTTGGTGCCACGAACGGTTAAGTCCTGAACGTTAGCCAGCTCTTTCGCCGGGTTGTTCTGGGAATCCAGCACCACCAGGTTGTAACCCAGCTTGTCCGCCTCTTTCTGTGCACCATCCTTCAGGGAGACGAAGAACGGGTTGTTCAGGGTAGAGATGACCAGCGCGATGGTGTCTTTTGCCATTGCGTTAGCACTTACGGTTGCGCTCAGCGCGACAGCAGAAACCAGGGTAGCCAGTTTTTTCATGTTCATATCTAAGATGTCCTGTAGTGTCGTCAGTTACTGTTTTTTGTTGTCTACCAGTACCGCCAGCAAAATCACCACCGCTTTAACGATCATCTGGTAATAGGAGGAAACACCTAACAAATTCAAACCATTATTCAGGAAACCGAGGATCAGTGCGCCGATCAAAGTCCCAACAATGCGACCTTTACCGCCCGCCAGACTCGTACCGCCCAGAACCACTGCCGCAATGGCATCCAGCTCATACCCCGTACCCGCCGTTGGCTGAGCAGAAGAGAGGCGCGCCACTTCGATGATGCCCGCCAGAGACGCCAGCAGGCCGCACAGGGAGTAAACGATAATTTTGACTTTATTAACGCTGATACCAGACAGACGCGTTGCCGCTTCGTTACCACCCAGCGCATAGATATAACGGCCCAGACGGGTGTGGTGCAGCATGTACCACGCCGCCAGGAACACGATAGCCATGATCCAGACCGGCGTCGGAATACCCAGCGGGCGACCGATACCGAACCAGCCAAACAGATCGGCGTTATCCGTAAACCCGGTATTCACCGGGCTACCGTTGGTATAGACCATCGTCACACCGCGCAGCAACAGCATCATCACCAGCGTGGCAATGAACGCCTGAACACGACCTTTCGCCACAATCACACCGGTAACGGCACCAATAGCCGCGCCAGTTGTCAACGCAGCGGCAACAGCGACCAGCGCGTTGACTTCAATCCCTACAATTGAAGCGGCGATTGCACCGGTGAGCGCCAGCAGGGAACCGACGGACAGATCGATACCCGACGTCAAAATCACCAGCGTCATCCCGACCGCCATAATGGCGTTCACGGAGGTCTGCTGAAGAATGTTGAACAGGTTATTCACGGTAAAAAAGTTCGGGCTCATGGTCGAGACAATCGCGATCAGCACCAGCAGGGCAATCAGCGATTTTTGTTCCAGTAGCCATGCCTTGGTGAAATAACGGCGACCAGAAACAGCCTGGGTAGTCATCTTCTTACTCCTGATTCACGCGATTAAGCTTGCCCACAGCGGCAGCCATCAGAACTTCCTGGGTGGCCTGCTCGCGAGTGAATTCACCGCCGAGATGCCCTTCATGCATGACGATAATACGATCGCTCATGCCTAATACTTCTGGCATCTCGGAAGAGACCAGAATGATGCTCAGACCGTCGGCCTTGAACTGGTTAATCAGCTGATAGATCTCTTTCTTCGCCCCCACGTCCACGCCGCGAGTTGGCTCATCAAGGATCAGCACTTTCGGACGCGTCATCAGCCCGCGAGCAATCGCGACTTTCTGCTGATTACCGCCGGACAACAGGCCAATCGCCTGCTCCATCGACGGAGTTTTGACGTTAAAGAGACGAATAAAATCACTGACCGCCTGCTGTTCGTCTTTGTGCTTCAGGCTGCCGCCACTGTGGCTGAAATAGCGCAGTGCAGTAAGCGACATATTCTCTTTCACTGACATGCCCAGCACTAAGCCATCACGCTTGCGGTCTTCGGAAATATAGACGATGCCGTTTGCCAGACCATCTTGCGGAGAACGGGTAACCACTTCACGGCCATCGAGCGTCACATAACCGCTGGTGCGCGGCAGTGCGCCATACAGCACTTTCATCAGCTCGGTACGCCCCGCGCCCATCAGGCCCGCCACGCCCAGAATTTCCCCCTGACGTAGCGTAAAGGTTACGTCGTTCACTCCCGGACCGCAGAGGTTGTCCACCTTCAGGCGGATCTCGCCAGGCTGCTTGTCCAGATGCGGGTACTGATCTTCGAGCTTACGTCCCACCATCATTTCGATAAGCGTATCTTCGGTCAGCGTTGCCACTTTTCGCTCGGCAATAAATTGCCCGTCGCGGAAGACGGTCACGTCGTCGCAGATCTCGAAAATCTCTTTCATACGGTGAGAAATATAGACAATCCCACGTCCCTGCGCTTTCAGCTCGCGGATGACGCGGAAAAGGGATTCGGTTTCGGTATCGGTGAGCGCATCGGTTGGTTCATCCATGATGATGACCTTCGACTCGAAGCTCAGCACCTTGGCGATTTCCACCATTTGCTGATCGCCAATGGAAAGCTCGCCCACCAGACGGTCGCTCTTAAAGCGCAGGTTCAGCTTCACCAGCAATTTGTCGGCTTCGGCATACATCGTTTTCCAGTCGATTTTACCAAACCGGTTAACGAACTCGCGGCCGAGGAAGATGTTCTCCGCAATGGTGAGTTGCGGGATCAGGTTCAGTTCCTGGTGGATAATGCCGATACCCGCTTCCTGAGAGGATTTCGGGCCAGTGAACGTGGTCTCTTTACCCAACCACAGCAGTGAACCTGCGTCGCGCTGGTAGATACCGGTCAGCACTTTCATCATGGTGGATTTGCCCGCGCCGTTCTCACCCACCAGCGCCATAACGCGTCCTGGGTAAACGTTCAGCGCTGCACCGGAGAGGGCTTTTACGCCCGGGAACGATTTATCGATCCCTTTAAGTTGCAGTAATGCGTCCATGATGGCCTCAGAAGGTGACGCCAGCACAGAGAATAATATTCGCATACGGGGAACACTCCCCGCTGCGAATCACCGCCTGACTGTCTGCGGTTTGTTGTTTGAACTGCTCGTGCGTTGTGTAACGAATTTCTATGGTGTTTCCCTGGTGTTGTTGCAGTTGCTCAATGTGGCTGAGCAACGTTTCGTGGAGTTGCGGATTATGTTGTTTGATTTCCGCCGCGAGAATGGCCGCCTCAACCTGCATCTCCGCAGTCACCACATCCAGTACCTGCATGAACGAGGGCACGCCCTGCGTTAACGCCATATCAATACGGGTTGTGCTGTGCGGAACCGGTAAGCCTGCATCGCAAACTACCAGCGTATCGGTATGCCCAAGACGGGAAATAACCGATGAGATTTCTGAGTTGAGTACAGTGCCTTTCTTCATTTTCTTGCTCCACTAGCGAAACGTTTCGCTAAAATCAGTTTAGTCTCAAGAGTGTTCAGAAAACCACCGTGACGTAACAGATTTGTGATCAGCGTCGAAACGTTTCGCTAAGTGAAATGCTGAGGGAGATAAATGCAAAACGGTAACCCTCTGGTTACCGTTTTTTATGTTTGCGCCCTCTCCTTGCGGGAGAGGGTTAGGGTGAGGGCACCAGACCGCAGAGGAGATTAAATCTCGACCTGCGTCCCCAGCTCAATCACACGGTTAGGCGGGATCTCAAACTGGTCAGGTGCGCGCAGGGCGTTACGCTGCAGAATAAGGTATAGCTTGCCACGCAGACGCAGATACCACGGACGCTTGCCCATAATCAGCGACTCGTGTGACATGAAGAACGATGTCTCCATCATGCGACAGCTCAGCCCTTCCAGACCACAGCGATGGAACACCTCTTCCACGTTTGGTGTTTCACGCCAGCCGTAGCTTGCCACCACGCGCCAGAAGGTCGGTGACAGTTGCTCAATCTGTACGCGGCGTACGTTGTGAACATACGGGGCATCTTCAGTGCGCAGCGTCAGCAGGATCACGCGTTCGTGCAGCACCTTATTGTGCTTGAGGTTATGCATCAGCGCGAACGGGATCACGTTCAGCGCACGAGACATATACACCGCGGTACCCGGTACACGAACTGGCGGGGATTTCTCCAGCGAAGCAATCATCGCATCCAGAGAATTACCGTGTTCATGTATGCGACGCAACAGGCGGAAACGCTCGCTCTTCCATGTCGTCATCACAATGAACATCACCAGACCCAGCGTGAGCGGCAGCCAGCCACCGGAGACAATCTTGTCGAGGTTCGCAGAGAACAGCGGCACGTCGATACACAGGAAACCTGTCAGAATCACCCCCACAAGGAGTTTATTCCAGTGCCAGTTTCGGTGTGCCACCGTGGCAGAGAGAATCGACGTCAGCACCATCGTACCGGTTACAGCAATACCGTAGGCTGCAGCCAGATTACTGGAGTGCTCAAAGCTAACGATAACGATAACAACCGAAAAATAGAGCAACCAGTTAATGAACGGGATGTAAATCTGACCCGACTCCATTTCCGATGTATGGATGATGCGCATTGGGGAGAGATAACCCAAACGCACGGCCTGACGCGTCAGGGAGAACACGCCAGAAATCACCGCCTGAGAGGCAATCACTGTCGCCAGGGTGGCGAGGATCAACATAGGTACCAGCGCCCAGTCCGGGGCCAGCAGGAAGAACGGGTTCTTAATCGCTTCCGGATTATCGAGCAGCAGTGCGCCCTGGCCGAAGTAGTTCAGCACCAGCGACGGTAACACCACAACAAACCATGCCACACGGATAGGCAGTTTCCCGAAGTGCCCCATATCAGCATACAGCGCTTCAACACCGGTGATGGACAGCACGACCGCCCCCAGCGCCACAAAGGAAACCACTTTGTATTCCAGGAAGAAGTGCACCGCCCAGTATGGGTTCAGCGCCTGCAGCACTTCCGGGTTGGCAATAATGCTGCGCAAGCCCAGCGCCGCGAGAACCAGGAACCAGGCAAACATAATCGGGGCGAACAGTTTCCCTACCAGCCCGGTACCGTGTTTCTGGATTATAAACAGCAACGTCAGAACAATGATGGCCAGCGGGACAACCCACGTATCGAGCTGCGGCGCGATAATCTCAAGCCCCTCTATCGCCGAGAGAACCGAGATCGCGGGCGTGATCACCACTTCCCCATAGAAGAAACTGCCGCCAATCAGGCCGATGATAACCAGTACCGACGTCATTCTGGCGGACGTATTGCGCCCGGCAAGCGACATCAGCGTCAGTATCCCCCCTTCACCCGCGTTATCTGCACGCATCACGAAGGACAGGTATTTTACAGACACGACCAGGACCAACAGCCAGAAGATCAGTGACAGGAAGCCAAACACGGCATCACGTTCAACACCAAAACCAAACTGACCGGACAGACATTCACGAAGCGTATAAAGTGGGCTGGTGCCGATATCACCGTAGACAACCCCGATCGCCGCAAGCGTTATTGCGGGTAATGATTGTTTATTATCAGTGCTCATAGACTAGTCTTTTCGTTTAAATAACAAATGTGTGCTTAGTCCCTTGGCCCACAAAAAGCGCACAGTATGCACGATTCACTGCAAAATCGTACCCCTAAATGCAACCGCATTAATGTAGCGCAAAGAAAATTGCGCCGCACTTCAGTCTATTACCAGCCCTGACTGAAACGTCTATACTCGCTTCAATTGGCCGCCACGACGGCGAAAGGATGCAAAACTATTATGGCTCACTCACATTTATTAGCAGAAAGAATTTCCCGTCTCAGCGGGGCGCTGGAGAAAGGTCTTTTCGAGCGTAGCCACGCCATCCGCCTCTGTTTACTGGCGGCACTGAGCGGCGAAAGCGTATTTTTACTCGGCCCCCCAGGCATTGCTAAAAGCCTGATTGCCCGTCGGCTGAAGTTTGCTTTTCAGAATGCACGCGCCTTCGAATACCTGATGACCCGGTTTTCCACCCCCGAAGAAGTTTTCGGTCCGCTTTCCATACAGGCGCTGAAAGATGAGGGACGCTATCAGCGTCTGACGGAGGGTTATCTCCCGGAAGCGGAAATCGTTTTTCTTGATGAGATCTGGAAAGCTGGCCCGGCCATACTGAACACGCTGCTCACGGCGATTAACGAACGTCGGTTTCGCAATGGCGCAAGCGAAGAGAAAATCCCGATGCGCCTGTTGGTGGCGGCATCAAACGAACTGCCTGAAGCTGACAGCAGCCTGGAAGCACTGTATGACCGTATGTTGATCCGCCTGTGGTTAGACAAAGTGCAGGATAAAGCGAACTTCCGCTCCATGCTGGTAAGCCAGCAGGATGAGAATGAAAACCCGGTATCCGCTTCACTACAGGTAACGGATGAGGAGTATCACCAATGGCAGCAGGATATTGGCAAAATCAAACTGCCTGATGTCGTTTTTGAGCTGATTTTCATGCTGCGCCAGCAGCTTGATTTACTGCCCTCTGCACCGTATGTCTCCGACCGACGCTGGAAAAAAGCGATCCGCCTGCTGCAGGCAAGCGCCTTATTCAGCGGGCGTGATGCAGTTGCACCTATAGATCTGATCCTGTTGAAAGACTGTCTCTGGCACGATGCAGAAGGTATGAATCTGATGCAGCAGCAGCTTGAAATATTGATGACCGGACACGCCTGGGGCCAGCAGTCGATGCTCAACCAGCTCGGAGCGATTGCCCAACGACGCATCCAGCTTCAGCAACAGCAAAGTGATAAAACGGCGCTGAAAGTGAACCGTCTTGGCGGTATGTTTGCCCGTAAACCACACTATGAGCTACCTGCCGGGCTGACGAGCACGACGCTTACGCTATTGCTCCAGCAACCGCTTAAACTTCATGACATGCAGGTGGTTCATGTTACGATTGAGCGCGAGGCGCTGGCGCAATGGCTCGATAAGAGCGGTGAGATCCGTGGCAAGCTCAACGGCATCGGTTTTGCACAGCCGCTCAATATGGAAGTGGATAGCAGCCAGCATCTGGTGATCCGCGATGTGAGCCTGCAGGGATCGCGTCTTGCTTTACCCGGAACAACCTCCGATAGCGTACCAGAAGAGATCAAACAGCAGCTGGAAGCGCTGGATACCGAATGGCACCAGCAGCACACGCGCTTCAGTGAACAGCAAAAATGCCTCTTTATTCATAGCGACTGGTTAGGTCGTATCGAATCCAGCCTGCAGGATGTCAGCGCGCAGATCAAACAGGCGCGTCAATGCTAACGCTGGACACACTTAACGTCATGCTGGCGGTCAGTGAAGAAGGGCTGATCGAAGAGGTGGTGATTACGCTGCTGGCTTCGCCACAGCTGGCGGCCTTCTTTGAAAAATTCCCAAAGCTCAAAAAGGCGATGACCGACGATCTCCCGCGCTGGCGCGATAATCTTCGACAGCGATTCAAAGAGACCGAAGTCCCGCCGGAGCTGACGGAAGAGGTCGCTTGCTATCAACAGTGCCAGCGGCTTTCGACGCCGCAGTTTATCGTCCAGCTTCCCCAAACGCTGACGTTGCTCGATAAAGTACACTCTCCCTTTGCCAGCCAGGCCCGGACACTGGTCACGGATAACGCCACCTTTACCCCGGCACTGCATACCCTGTTTTTACAGCGCTGGCGGCTCAGCCTGGTCGTTCAGGCCACCACCCTCAACCAGCAGCTACTGGATGAAGAACGCGAGCAGCTGCTCAGCGAAGTACAGGAACGCATGACGCTGAGTGGTCAGCTGGAACAGGTGTTGGTGGAAAATGAAAACGCGGCCGGGCGTCTCTGGGATATGAGCGCCGGGCAGTTACGGCGCGGTGACTACCAGTTGATCGTTAAGTACGGCGACTTTCTGGCGCAGCAGCCGGAACTCATGAAACTTGCGGAGCAGCTTGGTCGTTCAAGGGAGGCAAAGTCCGTTCCAAAGAAAGATGCCCCAATGGAAACCTTCCGCACCCTGGTTCGTGAGCCAGCAACCGTACCGGAACAGGTAGATGGCTTACAGCAAAGTAATGACATTTTGCGTCTGTTGCCCACCGAGCTGAGCACGCTGGGGATGACCGAGCTGGAATATGAATTTTACCGTCGGCTGGTGGAGAAACAGCTCCTGACCTATCGTCTGCACGGTGAATCCTGGCGCGAGAAGCTGAGCCAACGTCCGGTCATCCATCAGGATTTTGATGAACAGCCTCGCGGGCCTTTTATTGTTTGCGTGGATACATCCGGATCGATGGGCGGTTTTAATGAACAGTGTGCAAAAGCATTCTGCCTGGCCCTGATGCGCGTGGCGCTCGCTGACCGACGTCGATGCTTCATCATGCTGTTTTCCAGCGAGGTGGTGAGCTACGAACTGACGAGCCAGCAGGGTATCGAGCAGGCGATCCGCTTTTTAAGCCAGCGTTTTCGTGGCGGTACCGATTTGGCCAGCTGTTTTCGTAGCATTGTCGAACGTATGCAGGGCGGAGACTGGTACGACGCTGACGCGGTGGTGATTTCCGATTTTATTGCTCAGCGACTGCCGGATGACGTGGTCAATAAAGTGAAGGAGTTACAGCGAGTGCATCATCACCGTTTTCATGCCGTGGCGATGTCAGCGCATGGAAAACCCGGCATCATGCGCATCTTCGATCATATCTGGCGCTTTGATACCGGGTTGCGTAGCCGCCTGCTAAGACGCTGGCGGCATTAATTAAAGAAGGGAACCCACGCTTTCACGTACCTGCTGTGGCCAGACACCACATTGTACCTGACCAATATGGGAGAGTTGCAGCAATAACATGGTCAGACGGGACTGGCCAATACCGCCGCCAATGGTCTGGGGCATTTCACCGCGCAATAGCGCCTGGTGCCACTCCAGCTGCAGACGATCTTCATCACCGGTGACCGCCAGCTGACGTTTCAGCGCGTCAGCATCCACGCGGATCCCCATAGAAGAAAGTTCAAACGCATCTTCCAGCACCGGGTTCCAGACCAGAATATCACCGTTCAGACCCGCGAATTCACTTTCGCCCACCGTGCTCCAGTCATCATAATCCGGCGCGCGAACATCGTGACGTTTACCGTCAGAGAGCTTGCCGCCAATCCCTATCAGGAATACAGCACCCAGCTCTTTGGCTATCGCCCGTTCACGACCTTTGGCATCCAGATCCGGGAAGCGGGTCAGCAGATCCTGACTGTGAACAAAGTGGATCGATTCCGGCAGGAACGGTGCCAGGCCAAACTCTTTGCTCACTGCTGATTCGGTGGCTTTGATCCCGGCGTAGATCGCCTCAACGGTAGATTTCAAGGTACCTACGTGGCGCTCGCCATCCCCCATCACGCGCTCCCAGTCCCACTGGTCAACGTAGACAGAATGAATCGCTGACAGGCGGTCTTCATCGGGGCGAAGGGCTTTCATGTGCGTGTACAGCCCTTCGCCTGCGCTGAAGTCGTGTTGCCCCAGGGTTTGTCGCTTCCATTTCGCCAGTGAATGAACCACTTCGAACTGAGCGTCTGGCAGTGTTTTCACTTTCACCTGTACCGCTTTTTCGCATCCGGACAAGTTATCCTGCGTCCCATCCCCCACGCGGCTAAGAATCGGAGCCTGAACTTCAATCAGGCCAAGCTTATCTTCCAGCTGGCGGGAAAAATGGGATTTAACGAAACTGATCTGGCGTTGTTTTGCGATGTAAGCGGTTTTCATTATTTATACTCCTGCGTCCTGTTGGTATTGATTAAGCAACAAAAATGGCACTCAATTCAATAATCAAACAACAAAAAGCCACCTTCACTTTTGATTCATTAAAATGTAGCGCTAGAATAGAGAGATTCATTAATCTTCATAAGAAAAACATATGGAAAATTATCAGATCGACAATCTGGACCGCGGCATCCTGGAAGTCTTAATGGCTAATGCGCGCACCGCCTACGCCGAACTGGCGAAACAGTTTGGTGTCAGCCCGGGGACAATTCACGTTCGCGTAGAGAAAATGAAACAGGCGGGGATCATTACCGGCGCACGTATTGATGTCAGCCCCAGGCAGCTGGGTTATGACGTGTGCTGCTTCATTGGCATAATTCTCAAAAGCGCCAAAGACTACCCTTCCGCTCTGGCAAAGCTGAACGCCCTTGATGAGGTCACCGAGGCGTACTACACCACCGGACACTACAGCATCTTTATAAAAGTGATGTGCCGATCCATTGATGCCCTCCAGCAGGTACTTATCAACAAGATCCAAACAATCGATGAAATTCAGTCCACCGAGACACTGATCTCCCTGCAAAACCCGATCATGCGTACAATTCGCCCATGATCGGGCAAATTCATTCCCACATTTTCCACAGGTAGATCCCAGCTCGTTCACAGCGTACAATGACCGCCTCTTTATCTGAGCGAGCGATCAATGGCGGACATTACTCTTATCAGCGGCAGCACCCTGGGTGGCGCGGAATATGTTGCGGAACATCTGGCTGAAAAGCTGGAAGATGCGGGCTTTTCCACAGAAACCCTGCACGGGCCATTGCTTGAAGATCTCCCGACAGATGGGATCTGGCTGCTGATCACCTCCACGCACGGCGCAGGCGATCTCCCGGATAACCTGCATCCTTTATATGACGAGCTGCAGGAACAACAGCCTGACCTGTCCAGCGTCCGCTTTGGCGCAGTCGGCATTGGTAGCCGCGAATATGACACCTTCTGCGGTGCAATAGAGAAAGTTGAAGCTGCCATCGTCGCTTGTGGGGCAAAACAACTGGGCGAAACGCTGAAGATCAACATCCTCGATCATGATATTCCGGAAGATCCAGCGGAAGTCTGGCTGGGTGAATGGAAAAATTTACTCAAAAACGGTTAAAGATCGCGCGAACAGATGTGGATAACTCTGGTTAAAAGCTCGTATTAAGCAGTAGTTATCCAAAGAATAACGTAGAGGCCGTTTTTGCCCTGTGTATAAAGTCGCGATCTGATCCCAGCTTATACTGGCCAGGATCACCGATCATTCACAGCAAACGATCCTTTCTAACTACATGATCTTCTTTGCGAGATCGGACTTATCCACAAAGGTTCGCGATCCTAATAAGAGATCACAATAGAACAGATCTCTAAATAAAAAGATCTTCTTTTTAATAGCCCAGGATCCCAATGCTTTCTCGAAAGACTAAAGTTGAGTAGAATCCACGGCCCGGGCTTCAATCCATTTTCATACCGCTTTACGCGAGGCAGACCACCATGTTTTATCAGGATCCTTTTGACGTCATTATCATTGGCGGGGGTCATGCAGGCACTGAGGCCGCAATGGCCGCAGCGCGAATGGGTCAGCAGACCCTGCTTTTGACACACAATATCGACACGCTGGGACAAATGTCCTGTAACCCGGCGATTGGCGGCATTGGGAAAGGACACCTGGTAAAAGAAGTGGATGCACTTGGCGGCCTGATGGCGAAAGCTATCGATCAGGCGGGCATCCAGTTTAGGATACTAAACGCGAGTAAAGGCCCTGCGGTCCGTGCAACCCGAGCTCAGGCTGACCGTGTGCTTTACCGTCAGGCTGTACGCACTGCGCTGGAGAACCAGCCAAATCTGATGATCTTCCAGCAGGCAGTGGAAGATCTTATCGTTGAGAACGATCGCGTCGTTGGTGCTGTTACCCAGATGGGGCTTAAGTTCCGCGCTAAAGCCGTTGTGCTGACCGTTGGGACATTCCTGGATGGTAAAATTCATATCGGCCTGGATAACTACAGCGGTGGCCGTGCTGGCGATCCGCCGTCTATTCCCCTTTCACGCCGTTTGCGTGAACTGCCGCTGCGCGTCAGCCGCCTGAAAACCGGGACGCCGCCGCGTATTGATGCTCGTACCATAGATTTTAGCGTGCTGGCGCAACAGCATGGCGATAACCCAATGCCGGTGTTCTCGTTCATGGGAAATGCTGCTCAGCACCCACAGCAGGTACCGTGTTACATCACGCATACCAACGAAAAAACACATGACGTGATCCGTAATAATCTCGATCGTAGCCCAATGTACGCGGGTGTGATCGAAGGGATCGGCCCGCGTTACTGCCCGTCGATCGAAGACAAGGTGATGCGCTTTGCCGATCGTAACCAGCACCAGATCTTCCTGGAGCCGGAAGGACTGACATCTAACGAAATTTACCCGAACGGTATCTCCACCAGCCTGCCGTTTGACGTTCAGATGCAAATTGTTCGCTCAATGCAAGGTATGGAGAACGCTAAAATTGTTCGTCCAGGCTACGCTATTGAGTACGATTTCTTCGATCCGCGTGACCTGAAGCCAACTCTGGAGAGCAAGTTCATCCACGGCCTGTTCTTCGCGGGTCAGATCAACGGCACTACCGGTTACGAAGAAGCTGCCGCACAGGGTCTGCTTGCAGGTCTGAACGCTGCACGCTTCTCCGCTGAGAAAGAGGGTTGGGCACCGGGACGTTCTCAGGCTTACCTGGGGGTTCTGGTCGACGATCTCTGCACCCTGGGTACCAAAGAACCGTACCGTATGTTTACCTCTCGTGCAGAATATCGCCTGATGCTGCGCGAAGATAATGCCGACCTGCGTCTGACCGAAATGGGTCGTGAGCTGGGTCTGGTGGATGACGAACGCTGGGCGCGTTTCAACGAGAAACTGGAACGCATCGAACAGGAACGTCAGCGCCTGAAGACAACGTGGGTCAACCCGCAGGCGGAAACTGCTGCCGAAGTGAACGCTCACTTGACTGCGCCGCTCTCGCGCGAAGCCAGTGGTGAAGACTTGCTGCGTCGTCCGGAAGTGACCTATGAGAACCTGGTTAAACTGACAGCGTTCGCTCCAGGCCTTGAAGACGCTGAAGCGGCTGAGCAGGTTGAAATCCAGGTAAAATACGAAGGTTATATCGCGCGTCAGCAGGATGAGATCGAAAAACAGCAGCGCAACGAAAACACGCTGCTGCCGGAAATGCTGGACTATCGTCAGGTGACTGGCCTTTCCAATGAAGTGATCGCCAAGCTGAACGATCACAAACCTGTGTCTATCGGCCAGGCATCCCGTATCTCCGGCGTCACACCTGCCGCGATTTCAATTCTGCTGGTGTGGTTGAAAAAGCAAGGTATGCTGCGTCGTAGCGCGTAATCACTTTTGTTTTTTGGCGGGCGGCGTTTTGCTGACCCGCTCTACAGCTTTGCAGGCCCGGTAAGCGTTAGCGCCACCGGGCAAATTATTTCTAAACAGGTATTCACTGTGCTCAATAAACTCTCTCGTCTGCTGGATCAGGCAGGTATTTCGCTCACCGATCACCAGAAAAACCAGCTGGTGGCTTATGTCGATATGCTGAACAAATGGAACAAAGCGTACAATCTGACGTCTGTGCGCGACCCCAACGAGATGCTGATTCGCCATATCCTCGACAGTATCGTGGTGGCTCCATATCTGAGCGGTGAGCGCTTTATCGACGTTGGGACGGGGCCGGGGCTACCGGGTATCCCGTTGTCGATTGTCCGTCCTGAGAGCCATTTCACACTGCTGGACAGCCTGGGCAAGCGCGTGCGCTTTTTACGCCAGGTGCAGCATGAGCTGAAGCTTGAAAACATTACGCCTGTGCAGAGCAGGGTAGAGGAGTTCCCGGCTGAGCCGCCGTTTGATGGTGTTATCAGCCGTGCATTTGCCTCACTGAACGACATGGTGAGCTGGTGCAAGCATCTGCCTGCTGAGAATGGTCGTTTCTATGCGCTGAAAGGGCAGCTTCCAGGCGAAGAAATTGAGCAGCTTCCGGACGGTTATTCTGTCGAATCCATTGAGAAATTACAGATTCCTCAGCTCGACGGTGAGCGCCATCTGGTGATAATTAAGGCAAACATTTTTTAAAAAATTAATAAAAAATGTGGAATTTGTGCTGTTCTCAATGTGTTAAAAAACAGCACAACTAAAGAGATTTAGCTGAAGTTAATTTAACCTTATTTTTACTAAGGATTTTCTTACGGTTAACTTCACAGGTATTGTTCACCATGAAGATAATCAACAGTGAAAATATCAGTCTGCTAAAAGTGGGGCGTCGCAACAAGAACGTGATGTTAAATATTTATTAAGAATGTCAATGAAAGGTTTTTGTTGTATACAGGGCTGTTTTGAAAATAGTGACTATATTTTATCTTTAATTTCATAAAGATGAAATTAACCGTGATAAATGCAGCCTTATCGGAAATGTGTATTTTGTGATCCCGTGCACGCTTTGTCATCAACGTTTTCGCGCTGTTTGCAGTTTTGTCCGAAGGTCGATGCTTTAGTCAAAAGTTAAAAAATAGCGACGGGGAAAAATATTTAAACATTTATTCACCTTTTCGCTACTTAATGTTTGAAATCACGGGTGCGCACCGTATAATTTGTCCGCTTTTTGATGCTTGACTCCGAGCCTTAAAGGACGTTTTATACGACACGCGACATACCTCGAAGGGAGCAGGAGTAAAAACGTGATGTCTGTGTCGCTCTTGAGTAGAAACGTTGCTCGTAAGCTTCTGTTCATTCAGTTTCTGGCTGTGATAGCAAGTGGACTGCTGTTTAGCCTCAAAGACCCCTTCTGGGGCATCTCCGCCGTGTGCGGGGGTTTGGCGGTTGTTCTGCCAAACGTATTGTTTATGATTTTTGCCTGGCGTCATCAGGCGCATACACCCGCCAAAGGCCGCGTGGCCTGGTCCTTCGCTCTGGGCGAAGTATGTAAGGTGTTGCTGACCTTTGCTCTACTGGTGATGGCGCTGGCGGTTTTGAAAGTGGTATTCATGCCGCTGATAGCAACGTGGGTTTTGGTGCTGGTGGTACAAGTTCTGGCTCCAGCTGTAATCAACAACAAAGGGTAAAAGGCATCATGGCTTCAGAAAATATGACGCCGCAGGATTACATAGGTCACCATCTGAAAAACCTTCAGCTGGACCTGCGTACATTCTCGCTGGTGGATCCGCATAACCCCCCGGCCACCTTCTGGACGATCAACATCGACTCCATGTTCTTCTCGGTGGTGTTGGGTCTTCTGTTCCTGGCCATGTTCCGCGGTGTTGCTAAAAGGGCGACCAGCGGTGTTCCAGGGAAATTCCAGACGTTCGTCGAGATGATCATCGGCTTCGTGCATGGTAGCGTCAAAGACATGTACCATGGCAAGAGCAAGCTGATTGCTCCACTGGCCCTGACCGTGTTCGTTTGGGTGTTCCTGATGAACCTGATGGACCTTCTGCCTATCGATTTTATTCCGTGGATCGGCGAGCATGTTCTCGGTCTGCCAGCGCTGCGCGTGGTTCCGTCTGCTGACGTGAACATCACCCTGTCGATGGCGCTCGGCGTATTTATCCTGATTCTTTTCTACAGCATCAAAATGAAAGGCGTAAGCGGCTTTGTGAAAGAGCTTACCTTGCAGCCGTTCAACCACTGGGCGTTCATTCCGGTCAACCTGATCCTGGAAGGCGTTAGCCTGCTGTCCAAGCCTGTATCACTGGGTCTGCGACTGTTCGGCAACATGTATGCGGGTGAGCTGATTTTCATTCTGATCGCGGGTCTTCTGCCGTGGTGGTCACAGTGGATTCTTAATGTGCCGTGGGCCATTTTCCACATCCTGATCATTACGCTGCAAGCCTTTATCTTCATGGTTCTGACGATTGTCTATCTGTCGATGGCATCTGAAGAGCACTGATTCTTTACCAACACTACTACGTTTTAATTGAAACAAACTGGAGACTGTCATGGAAAACCTGAATATGGATCTGCTGTACATGGCTGCCGCTGTGATGATGGGTCTGGCGGCTATCGGTGCTGCGATCGGTATCGGCATCCTCGGGGGTAAATTCCTGGAAGGCGCAGCGCGTCAACCGGATCTGATTCCTCTGCTGCGTACTCAGTTCTTTATCGTTATGGGTCTGGTGGATGCTATCCCAATGATCGCTGTAGGTCTGGGTCTGTACGTGATGTTTGCTGTCGCGTAGTAGCTGTTTTAAAACCCTAAGCCACAGAAATTTAAGAGGTATTGTGCTGTGAACATGAACGCAACAATCCTCGGCCAGGCCATCGCGTTTATTCTCTTTGTCTGGTTCTGCATGAAGTATGTATGGCCGCCTTTAATGGCTGCCATCGAAAAACGTCAGAAAGAAATTGCTGACGGTCTGGCTTCTGCAGAACGCGCTAAGAAAGATTTGGACCTTGCACAGGCCAACGCGACAGACCAGCTGAAAAAAGCGAAAGCGGAAGCTCAGGTAATCATCGAACAGGCTAACAAACGCCGTGCTCAGATCCTGGACGAAGCCAAAGCTGAAGCAGAACAGGAACGTACTAAGATCGTGTCACAAGCTCAGGCTGAAATTGATGCTGAGCGTAAACGTGCTCGTGAAGAACTGCGTAAGCAGGTTGCGATTCTGGCTGTTGCTGGCGCCGAGAAGATCATCGAACGTTCCGTGGATGAAGCTGCTAACAGCGACATCGTGGACAAACTTGTCGCTGAACTGTAAGGAGGGAGGGGCTGATGTCTGAATTTGTTACGGTAGCTCGCCCCTACGCCAAAGCAGCTTTTGACTTTGCTGTCGAACACCAAAATGTCGATCGCTGGCAGGATATGCTGGCGTTTGCCGCTGAGGTGACGAAAAACGAACAAATGGCTGAGTTGCTTTCCGGTGCATTAGCGCCTGAAACTCTCGCCGCGTCGTTTATCGCCGTGTGCGGAGAGCAACTGGATGCCAGCGGCCAGAACCTGATTAAGGTGATGGCTGAAAACGGTCGTCTGCGCGTGCTTCCGGATGTTCTTGAGCAGTTCGAGCACTTACGTGCCCTTAGTGAAGCTACCGCTGAAGTTGAAGTGACTTCTGCGAATGAACTGAGTAACGAACAGCTTTCGAAGATTACTTCCGCGATGGAAAAACGTCTGTCACGCAAAGTTAAGCTGAATTGCAAAATCGATAAGTCTGTAATGGCAGGCGTAATCATCCGTTCGGGTGATATGGTCATTGATGGCAGCGTACGCGGCCGTCTTGAGCGCCTTGCAGACGTCTTGCAGTCTTAAGGGGACTGGAGCATGCAACTGAATTCCACCGAAATCAGCGAACTGATCAAGCAGCGCATTGCTCAGTTCAGTGTTGTGAGTGAAGCTCACAACGAAGGTACTATTGTTTCTGTAAGCGACGGTGTTATCCGCATCCACGGCCTGGCCGATTGTATGCAGGGTGAAATGATCTCCCTGCCGGGTAACCGTTACGCTATCGCACTGAACCTGGAGCGCGACTCCGTAGGTGCAGTTGTGATGGGCCCATACGCTGACCTCGCCGAAGGCATGAAGGTTAAGTGTACTGGCCGTATTCTGGAAGTACCGGTTGGCCGTGGCCTGCTGGGTCGTGTAGTTAACACCCTGGGTGCGCCAATCGACGGTAAAGGTCCGGTTGAGCACGATGGCTTCTCTCCAATCGAAGTTATCGCACCGGGCGTTATCGACCGTCAGTCCGTTGATCAGCCAGTACAGACTGGTTATAAATCCGTTGATGCCATGATCCCAATCGGTCGTGGTCAGCGTGAACTGATCATCGGTGACCGTCAGACCGGTAAAACCGCGATGGCTATCGACGCCATCATCAACCAGCGTGACTCCGGCATCAAATGTGTGTACGTGGCTATCGGCCAGAAAGCGTCCACCATTTCCAACGTGGTTCGTAAACTGGAAGAGCACGGCGCACTGTCTAACACCATCGTTGTTGTGGCGACTGCGTCTGAATCTGCTGCACTGCAATACCTGGCACCATATGCTGGTTGCGCAATGGGCGAATACTTCCGTGACCGCGGTGAAGATGCACTGATCGTATACGATGACCTGTCTAAACAGGCTGTTGCTTATCGTCAGGTTTCCCTGCTGCTCCGTCGTCCACCAGGACGTGAAGCGTTCCCTGGCGACGTATTCTACCTCCACTCTCGTCTGCTGGAGCGTGCTTCCCGCGTTAACGCGGAATACGTCGAGAACTTCACCAAAGGTGAAGTGAAGGGTAAAACGGGCTCTCTGACCGCTCTGCCGATCATTGAAACCCAGGCGGGTGACGTTTCTGCGTTCGTTCCGACCAACGTAATCTCCATTACCGATGGTCAGATCTTCCTGGAAACCAACCTGTTTAACTCCGGTATTCGTCCGGCGGTTAACCCGGGTATCTCCGTATCCCGTGTTGGTGGTGCTGCTCAGACCAAGATCATCAAGAAACTGTCCGGTGGTATCCGTACCGCGCTGGCACAGTATCGTGAACTGGCTGCGTTCTCTCAGTTCGCATCCGATCTGGACGAAGCAACCCGTAAACAGCTGAGCCACGGTCAGAAAGTGACCGAGCTGCTGAAGCAGAAACAGTACGCTCCAATGTCTGTTGCTCAGCAGGGCCTGGTACTGTTCGCGGCTGAACGCGGTTACCTCGAAGATGTGGAACTGGCGAAAATCGGTAGCTTTGAAGCCGCTCTGTTGGCTTACGTTGACCGTGATCACGCTCCGCTGATGCAAGAGATCAACCAGACCGGTGGCTATAACGACGAAATCGAAGGCAAGCTGAAAGCTATCCTCGATTCCTTCAAAGCAACCCAATCCTGGTAATCGTCCGGCGGCTTGTCTCAGGACAAGCCGCCTGGCATTGAGGAGAAGCTCATGGCCGGCGCAAAAGAGATACGTAGTAAGATCGCAAGCGTCCAGAACACGCAGAAGATCACTAAAGCGATGGAAATGGTCGCCGCTTCCAAAATGCGTAAATCGCAGGATCGCATGGCGGCCAGCCGTCCTTATGCAGATACCATGCGCAAAGTGATTGGTCACCTTGCGAACGGTAATCTGGAATATAAGCACCCTTACCTGGAAGAACGCGACGTTAAGCGCGTGGGCTACCTGGTGGTGTCGACCGACCGTGGTCTGTGTGGCGGCTTGAACATTAACCTGTTCAAAAAACTACTGGCGGATATGAAAGCCTGGTCCGAAAAAGGCGTTCAGTGCGATATCGCAATGATCGGCTCTAAGGGCGTTTCTTTCTTTAACTCCGTTGGTGGCAACATTGTCGCTCAGGTGACCGGTATGGGTGATAACCCATCCCTGTCCGAACTGATCGGCCCGGTTAAAGTGATGTTGCAGGCCTATGATGAAGGCCGTCTGGACAGACTGTACGTTGTCAGCAACAAATTTATTAACACCATGTCTCAGGTTCCAACGCTCACTCAGATGCTGCCTTTACCGGCATCAGAAGATGAAGCGCTGAAGCAAAAATCCTGGGATTACCTGTATGAACCCGATCCGAAACCGCTGTTGGATACTCTGCTGCGTCGTTACGTTGAATCTCAGGTTTATCAGGGCGTTGTAGAAAACCTGGCCAGCGAGCAGGCCGCACGAATGGTGGCGATGAAAGCCGCGACCGATAATGGCGGCAGCCTGATTAAAGAGCTGCAGTTGGTTTACAACAAAGCTCGTCAGGCCAGCATTACTCAGGAACTCACCGAGATCGTCTCGGGGGCCGCCGCGGTTTAACCAGGTTTACGAATTACGTAGAGGATTCAAGATGGCTACTGGAAAGATTGTCCAGGTAATCGGCGCCGTGGTGGACGTCGAGTTCCCTCAGGACGCCGTACCGCGCGTGTACGATGCGCTTGAGGTACAGAATGGTAACGAGAGCCTGGTGCTGGAAGTTCAGCAGCAGCTCGGCGGCGGTATCGTGCGTACCATCGCGATGGGTTCTTCCGACGGTCTGCGTCGTGGTCTGGAAGTTAAAGACCTTGAACACCCGATCGAAGTCCCGGTAGGTAAAGCAACACTGGGTCGTATCATGAACGTATTGGGTCACCCAATCGACATGAAAGGCGACATCGGTGAAGAAGAGCGTTGGGCTATCCACCGCGCAGCACCTTCCTACGAAGAGCTGTCCAGCTCTCAGGAACTGCTGGAAACCGGTATCAAAGTTATCGACCTGATGTGTCCGTTTGCGAAGGGCGGTAAAGTTGGTCTGTTCGGTGGTGCGGGTGTAGGTAAAACCGTAAACATGATGGAGCTGATCCGTAACATCGCGATCGAGCACTCCGGTTACTCCGTATTTGCGGGCGTAGGTGAACGTACTCGTGAGGGTAACGACTTCTACCACGAAATGACCGACTCCAACGTTCTGGACAAAGTATCCCTGGTTTACGGCCAGATGAACGAGCCACCAGGAAACCGTCTGCGCGTTGCGCTGACCGGTCTGACTATGGCTGAGAAGTTCCGTGACGAAGGTCGTGACGTTCTGCTGTTCGTCGATAACATCTACCGTTACACCCTGGCCGGTACGGAAGTATCTGCACTGCTGGGTCGTATGCCTTCAGCGGTAGGTTACCAGCCTACGCTTGCGGAAGAGATGGGTGTTCTTCAGGAACGTATCACCTCTACCAAAACCGGTTCTATCACCTCCGTTCAGGCGGTATACGTACCTGCGGATGACTTGACTGACCCATCACCAGCCACCACCTTTGCTCACTTAGATGCAACCGTGGTACTGAGCCGTCAGATCGCGTCTCTGGGTATCTACCCGGCCGTTGACCCGCTGGACTCCACCAGCCGTCAGCTGGATCCACTGGTTGTTGGTCAGGAACACTACGACACCGCGCGTGGCGTACAGTCCCTGCTGCAGCGTTACCAGGAACTGAAAGACATCATCGCCATCCTGG
The DNA here is from genome assembly GCF_046622475.1 of Enterobacter sp. LM3. NCBI lineage: Bacteria > Pseudomonadati > Pseudomonadota > Gammaproteobacteria > Enterobacterales > Enterobacteriaceae > Enterobacter > Enterobacter sp. LM3. The sequence continues at coordinate 25,285 of NZ_JBJURN010000018.1, forward strand.
GTATGGATGAACTGTCTGAAGAAGACAAACTGGTGGTAGCACGTGCGCGTAAGATCCAGCGCTTCCTGTCCCAGCCGTTCTTCGTTGCGGAAGTATTCACCGGTTCTCCGGGTAAATACGTTTCCCTGAAAGACACCATCCGTGGCTTTAAAGGCATCATGGAAGGCGAATACGATCACCTGCCAGAGCAGGCGTTCTACATGGTTGGTTCCATCGACGAAGCCGTGGAAAAAGCCAAAAAACTTTAACGCCTTAATCGGAGGGTGATATGGCAATGACTTACCACCTGGACGTCGTCAGCGCAGAGCAACAAATGTTCTCTGGTCTGGTCGAGAAAATCCAGGTAACGGGTAGTGAAGGTGAACTGGGCATTTACCCAGGCCACGCACCGCTGCTCACCGCCATTAAGCCTGGTATGATCCGCATCGTTAAACAGTTCGGTCACGAAGAGTTTATCTATCTGTCCGGCGGCATTCTTGAAGTGCAGCCTGGTAGTGTGACCGTTCTGGCCGATACCGCTATTCGTGGCCAGGATCTCGACGAAGCGCGAGCCCTGGAATCGAAGCGTAAGGCTGAAGAGCACATTAGCAGCTCTCATGGTGACGTGGATTACGCTCAGGCGTCTGCGGAACTGGCCAAAGCGATCGCGAAACTGCGCGTTATCGAGTTGACCAAAAAAGCGATGTAACACCGGCTTGAAAAGCACAAAAGCCAGTCTGGTTTCCAGACTGGCTTTTTTTATGGATCTTTATTCCCGGTGCGAAAAATGGTTAAGCCATTGTGAGAACTGGTGACTTACTGCAAGAAAGCTATTTCTCAGAGAAAAAGTGATTTACTCTGCCCTAAAAAGTATCTTCAAATAGCCCGTAATGCCCGGTGTTGAGCGTTTTAACGCCATTCCATTTTATGGCGAAAAATATGTAGAATTTTCAACGTCGAAGGGTTTTACTTCTCACTCAAATTACAGTCAGGACGCGTATGTTGAACAATACGATGAGCGTGGTCATCCTTGCCGCTGGTAAAGGTACCCGCATGTATTCCGATCTTCCGAAGGTACTGCACACCCTGGCAGGAAAGCCAATGGTGCAGCATGTCATTGATGCCGCGAATGAACTTGGTGCTCGCCAGGTGCATTTGGTTTACGGACACGGTGGCGATCTGCTGAAAGAAACGTTGGGTGATAACGCGCTCAACTGGGTACTTCAGGCAGAACAGTTGGGTACTGGCCATGCGATGCAGCAGGCAGCCCCCTTCTTTGCTGATGACGAAGACATCCTGATGCTTTACGGTGACGTCCCGCTGATCTCTGTTGAAACGCTGGCTCGCCTGCGTGAAGCCAAACCTCATGGCGGCATCGGCCTGTTAACCGTCGTGCTGGACGATCCAAGTGGCTATGGCCGCATTACCCGTGAAAACGGCAACGTAACGGGTATCGTTGAGCACAAAGATGCCAGCGACGTTCAGCGTCAGATTCAGGAAATCAACACCGGCATCCTGATTGCCAATGGCGCGGATCTGAAGCGCTGGCTGTCAAAACTCAACAACAACAATGCCCAGGGTGAATATTACATCACCGACATCATTGCGATGGCGTATCAGGAAGGGCATGAGATTGCTGCGGTACATCCTGCACGTATCAGTGAAACGGAAGGGGTAAATAACCGTCTGCAGCTTTCCCGTCTGGAACGTGTTTACCAGTCCGAACAGGCGGAAAAACTGCTGCTGGCGGGGGTTATGCTGCGCGATCCGGCGCGTTTTGATCTGCGCGGAACCTTGTCGCACGGGCGCGACGTTGAGATTGATACTAACGTTATTGTTGAAGGTCACGTTCAGCTTGGCAATCGCGTTAAAATTGGCAGCGGCTGTGTTATCAAAAACAGCATCATCGGTGACGACTGCGAAATTAGCCCCTACAGTGTGGTGGAAGATGCCCGTCTGGATGCGGCATGTACCATTGGCCCGTTTGCACGTCTGCGTCCGGGTGCTGAGCTGCTGGAAGGCGCTCATGTGGGTAACTTCGTTGAGATGAAAAAAGCGCGTCTGGGTAAAGGCTCCAAAGCCGGTCACTTGACCTATCTGGGCGACGCGGAAATTGGCGATAACGTGAACATTGGTGCAGGGACGATCACCTGTAACTATGACGGTGCCAATAAGTTTAAAACTATCATTGGTGATGACGTGTTTGTCGGTTCCGACACGCAGCTGGTGGCACCTGTCACCGTAGGCAACGGCGTGACCATTGCTGCCGGGACGACCGTAACGCGAGACGTGGCGGATAACGAGCTGGTGTTAAGCCGTGTACCGCAGGTGCACAAACAGGGCTGGAAACGCCCGGTGAAGAAGAAGTAACAGATTCACTCCTCACCCTAACCCTCTCCCCAAAGGGAGAAGGGAACGTTCGGTGCGGTGTTTTTCTCCCTCACCCCTTTGGGGAGAGGGTCGGGATGAGGGGATAATATAATCCTCCACCCAATAGCAGTACTTATAAAAATAGCCCCACTCTCTACAAGGCTCGGGGTGCCCGGAAAGGGTAAATACAGGTCAGCGACAACGCAGGCGTTATGCCTAAATTCGGAATCTAAAACTATGTGTGGAATTGTTGGCGCAGTTGCGCAGCGTGATATTGCTGAAATCCTTCTCGAAGGTTTACGTCGTCTGGAATACCGTGGCTACGACTCTGCCGGTCTGGCTGTCGTAGATGAAGAGGGTCATATGACCCGTCTGCGCCGCCTCGGTAAAGTGCAGATGCTGGCTCAGGCCGCGGAAGAACATCCGCTGCACGGTGGTACGGGTATTGCGCATACCCGCTGGGCGACTCACGGCGAACCGTCTGAAGGCAACGCGCACCCGCATGTGTCTGAACACATCGTGGTGGTGCATAACGGTATTATTGAAAACCACGAACCGCTGCGCGAAGAGCTGAAAGCGCGCGGCTATACCTTCGTCTCTGAAACTGACACCGAAGTGATTGCTCACCTGGTTCACTGGGAGCTGAAGCAGGGCGGCACACTGCGTGATGCCGTGCTGCGTGCTATCCCACAGCTGCGTGGTGCGTACGGTACGGTGATCATGGATTCCCGCGACCCGTCCACCCTGCTGGCAGCGCGTTCCGGTAGCCCGATGGTTATCGGTCTGGGTATGGGTGAAAACTTTATCGCTTCCGATCAGCTGGCTCTGCTGCCAGTTACTCGTCGCTTTGTCTTCCTGGAAGAAGGCGATATTGCGGAAGTGACGCGCCGTAGCGTGACCGTATTCGATACCAAAGGCGCGCCTGTGAAGCGTCAGGAGATCGAATCTAACCTGCAGTACGACGCGGGCGACAAAGGCGCTTACCGTCACTACATGCAGAAAGAGATTTACGAGCAGCCAAACGCCATCAAAAACACGCTGACCGGGCGTATCAGCCACGGTGAGGTGGATCTGAGCGAGTTGGGTGCGAGCGCTAACGAACTGCTCGGTAAGGTTGAGCATATTCAGATCGTGGCCTGCGGTACGTCTTACAACTCCGGTATGGTGTCGCGTTACTGGTTTGAAGCGCTGGCTGGCGTACCATGCGATGTCGAAATCGCTTCTGAATTCCGCTACCGCAAATCCGCTGTGCGTCGTAACAGTCTGATGATCACCCTTTCCCAGTCTGGCGAAACGGCGGACACCCTGGCGGCGCTGCGTCTCTCCAAAGAGCTGGGTTACCTGGGTTCTCTGGCGATTTGTAACGTGCCTGGCTCCTCGCTGGTGCGTGAGTCCGATCTGGCGCTGATGACCAAAGCGGGTACTGAAATCGGCGTAGCGTCTACCAAAGCGTTTACTACCCAGCTGACCGTTCTGCTGATGCTGGTGGCAAAACTGGCGCGTCTGAAAGGTCTGGATGCTTCTGTCGAGCATGATATCGTTCATGGTCTGCAGGCACTGCCAAGCCGCATTGAACAGATGCTGTCGCAGGATAAACGCATTGAAGAGCTGGCTGAAGATTTCTCCGACAAACACCACGCGCTGTTCCTGGGCCGTGGCGATCAGTATCCGATTGCGCTGGAAGGCGCACTGAAGCTGAAAGAGATCTCCTATATCCACGCTGAAGCCTACGCGGCAGGCGAGCTGAAACATGGCCCGCTGGCGCTGATTGACGCGGATATGCCTGTTATTGTTGTGGCACCTAACAACGAACTGCTGGAAAAACTGAAATCTAACATCGAAGAAGTGCGCGCTCGTGGTGGTGTACTTTATGTCTTCGCTGATAAGGATGCCGGTTTCACCAGCAGCGATAACATGCACATCATTGATATGCCGCATGTGGAAGAGGTCATTGCCCCGATCTTCTACACCGTTCCGCTGCAACTGCTGGCTTACCACGTGGCGCTGATCAAAGGCACCGACGTA
>NZ_JBJURN010000018.1:29701-90897 GCF_046622475.1 Enterobacter sp. LM3
CCCTTCAGGCTCCACCTTCGGGTGGAGCTTTTTTACCCCTCCTGGTTTGTTTTTAATCAACGCTTTCGTGTTTTTATTTATGACAATCTGTCATCTTCAGCTATTTTTTTCAGTGTCACATAAAGAAAATATTTCTGAAAACACACTGTCATCTTGGTGGTTAACACAATGATAAATAAAGAATGTTTCGTTGCTTTTTAAGTGAAACTTTCGTTGTCATAAAACTGTCATAATTCGTACATTTATCTGTCACCTGTTTGTCCTATTTTGCTCATCGTAGCCACTAAACAACGATTTACGAAAATCTTGCAGGAGACATTATGAAAGTTATGCGTACCACTGTCGCAACTGTTGTCGCCGCGACCTTATCTCTGAGTGCTTTCTCTGTATTCGCAGAAGCAAGCCTGACTGGCGCTGGTGCAACCTTCCCTGCGCCGGTGTATGCCAAATGGGCGGATACCTACCAGAAAGAAACCGGTAACAAGGTTAACTACCAGGGTATCGGCTCCTCCGGTGGCGTGAAACAAATTACCGCTAACACCGTTGATTTCGGTGCATCAGATGCTCCACTGACTGATGAAAAACTGGCTCAGGAAGGCCTGTTCCAGTTCCCAACCGTTATCGGTGGTGTGGTTCTGGCGGTCAACCTGCCAGGTGTGAAATCTGGTGAGCTGGTGCTGGACGGTAAAACCCTGGGTGACATCTACCTGGGTAAAATCAAAAAATGGGATGACGAAGCAATTGCTAAACTCAACCCAGGCCTGAAACTGCCTTCTCAGAACATCGCTGTGGTTCGCCGTGCGGATGGTTCTGGTACCTCTTTCGTGTTCACCAGCTATCTGGCAAAAGTGAACGAAGAGTGGAAATCTAAAGTCGGTTCTGGCTCTACCGTTAACTGGCCAACCGGTCTGGGCGGTAAAGGTAACGACGGTATCGCCGCGTTCGTACAACGTCTGCCTGGTTCTATCGGTTACGTAGAGTATGCGTACGCGAAACAGAACAACCTGTCTTACACCAAACTGCTGTCTGCAGATGGTAAGCCAGTGAGTCCAACTGAAGAGAACTTTGCTAACGCCGCCAAAGGCGCTGACTGGAGCAAATCCTTCGCACAGGATCTGACTAACCAGAAAGGCGAAGGTGCATGGCCAATCACCTCTACCACGTTCATTCTGGTTCACAAAGAGCAGAAGAAACCTGAGCAGGGTACTGAAGTGCTGAAATTCTTCGACTGGGCATACAAAAACGGCAATAAACAGGCTAACGACCTGGATTACGCTAGCCTGCCGGACAGCGTGGTTGAGCAGATTCGTGCTGCATGGAAAACCAACGTGAAAGACAGTAGCGGTAAAGCGCTGTACTAACAGGATATTTTTGACGAAGATGGCGGGTGGCGCTAACGCTAACCCGCCCTACGGTTCAAGCTGTAGGCCCGGTTAGCGTTAGCGCCACCGGGCATATTCGTAAGACGTTTTTAACAGAAGAGTGATTTATGGCTGCAACCAAGCCTGCATTTAACCCTCCGGGTAAAAAAGGTGACATGATTTTCAGCGCGCTGGTCAGACTGGCTGCGCTGATTGTGCTATTGCTGCTGGGCGGCATTATCGTGTCTCTGATTTTCTCCTCCTGGCCGAGCATCCAGAAATTCGGTTTCTCCTTCCTGTGGAGTAAAGAGTGGGATGCGCCGAACGATATCTACGGTGCGCTGGTCCCCATTTACGGCACGCTGGTGACCTCATTCATTGCCCTGCTGATTGCCGTTCCGGTGAGCTTCGGTATTGCCCTGTTCCTGACAGAGCTGGCACCTGGCTGGTTGCGACGTCCACTGGGTATCGCCATTGAACTGTTGGCTGCTATTCCCAGTATCGTTTACGGCATGTGGGGGCTGTTTATCTTTGCTCCGCTGTTCGCAACGTACTTCCAGGAGCCGGTAGGTAATATCCTCTCTGCAATTCCGTTTGTGGGCGCGCTGTTCTCAGGCCCGGCATTCGGCATCGGTATTCTGGCTGCAGGTGTGATCCTGGCCATCATGATTATTCCGTACATTGCGGCTGTTATGCGCGATGTCTTCGAACAAACCCCGGTGATGATGAAAGAGTCGGCCTACGGTATCGGCTGCACCACCTGGGAAGTTATCTGGCGCATCGTCCTGCCGTTCACCAAAAATGGGGTGATAGGCGGCGTGATGCTGGGTCTGGGTCGTGCTCTGGGTGAAACGATGGCAGTCACCTTTATTATCGGTAACACCTACCAGCTCGACAGCGCCTCGCTCTACATGCCAGGTAACAGTATTACGTCTGCACTGGCGAACGAATTTGCCGAAGCGGAATCCGGGCTGCACGTTGCTGCGCTGATGGAACTGGGCCTGATCCTGTTTGTTATCACCTTCATTGTCCTGGCGATTTCCAAGCTGATGATTATGCGCCTGGCTAAAAATGAGGGGGCACGCTAATGGCGACTCTCGAAATGCAAAGCACCGCTGAACTGGCGGAATCCCGCCGCAAGATGCAGGCCAAGCGCCGCATCAAGAACCGTATTGCACTGACGCTCTCTATGGCGACGATGGCATTCGGTCTGTTCTGGCTGGTCTGGATCCTCTTCTCTACCGTTGTTCGCGGTATTGATGGCATGTCGCTGGCAATGTTTACCGAAATGACCCCGCCGCCAAATACTGCAGGTGGTGGTCTGGCGAACGCCCTGGCGGGTAGCGGCCTGTTGATCCTGTGGGCAACGATCTTCGGTACCCCACTGGGCATCATGGCGGGTATCTACCTGGCAGAATATGGCCGTAAATCCTGGCTGGCGGAAGTTATTCGCTTCATCAACGACATTCTGCTTTCTGCCCCGTCTATCGTGGTCGGTCTGTTCGTCTACACCATCGTTGTGGCACAGATGGAGCACTTCTCCGGTTGGGCTGGTGTGATTGCACTGGCGCTGTTACAGGTACCGATTGTCATCCGCACCACCGAGAACATGCTGAAGCTGGTGCCAGACAGTCTGCGTGAAGCGGCTTACGCACTGGGAACACCGAAATGGAAAATGATCTCCGCCATTACGCTGAAAGCGTCAATCTCCGGGATCATGACCGGTGTTCTGCTGGCAGTTGCGCGTATCGCGGGTGAAACGGCACCTCTGCTGTTCACGTCGCTCTCCAACCAGTTCTGGAGCACGGATATGATGCAGCCAATCGCCAACCTGCCGGTGACAATCTTTAAATTTGCGATGAGCCCATTCGCGGAGTGGCAGCAACTGGCCTGGGCCGGGGTGCTGATCATTACCCTTTGTGTACTGTTGCTGAATATTCTGGCGCGCGTCATTTTCGCGAAGAAGAAACACGGTTAATTTTTTACGGCGCGGCACCTCGCGGCGTCGAATGAGGAAATGAGTCAATGAGTATGGTTGATACTGCCCCGGGTAAGATTCAGGTTCGTGATTTGAACTTCTACTACGGCAAATTCCATGCCCTGAAGAATATCAACCTGGATATCGCGAAGAACCAGGTCACGGCATTCATCGGTCCGTCTGGCTGTGGTAAATCCACCCTGCTGCGTACCTTTAACAAGATGTATTCGCTCTATCCGGAGCAGCGTGCCGAAGGCGAAATCATCCTGGACGGTGACAACATTCTGACCAATACCCAGGATATCGCCCTGCTGCGTGCGAAAGTGGGTATGGTGTTCCAGAAACCCACGCCGTTCCCGATGTCGATTTATGACAACATCGCGTTTGGTGTGCGTCTGTTTGAAAAGCTGTCTCGTACCGATATGGACGAGCGCGTGCAGTGGGCTTTGACCAAGGCCGCATTATGGAACGAAACCAAAGATAAGTTACACCAGAGCGGTTACTCTCTCTCCGGTGGTCAGCAACAGCGTCTGTGCATTGCGCGTGGTATCGCTATTCGCCCGGAAGTGTTGCTGCTTGATGAGCCGTGTTCAGCACTGGATCCGATCTCAACCGGGCGTATCGAAGAGCTGATCACCGAGCTGAAGCAGGATTACACCGTGGTGATTGTGACCCACAACATGCAGCAGGCGGCACGTTGTTCAGACCACACGGCGTTTATGTACCTGGGCGAGTTGATTGAGTTCAGTAACACGGACGATCTGTTCACCAAGCCCGCGAAAAAGCAAACAGAAGACTACATCACCGGTCGCTACGGTTGATTCAGGAGTGCGCTATGGACAATCTCAATCTTAACAAACACATTTCCGGCCAGTTTAACGCCGAGCTGGAAAGCATCCGCACTCAGGTGATGACCATGGGCGGCATGGTGGAGCAGCAGCTTTCTGATGCGATCACCGCGATGCACAATCAGGATAGCGAGCTGGCGAAGCGCGTTATCGAAGGCGACAAAAACGTCAACATGATGGAAGTGGCCATCGACGAGGCTTGCGTGCGCATTATTGCCAAGCGCCAGCCAACGGCGAGCGACCTGCGTCTGGTGATGGCGATCATCAAAACTATCGCCGAGCTGGAACGCATTGGTGACGTTGCGGATAAAATCTGCCGTACCGCACTGGAGAAATTCTCGCAGCAGCACCAGCCGCTGTTGGTTAGCCTGGAGTCGCTGGGTCGCCACACCGTGCAGATGCTGCACGACGTGCTGGATGCCTTTGCGCGTATGGATCTGGACGAAGCGGTGCGTATTTACCGTGAAGACAAGAAAGTTGACCAGGAGTATGAAGGCATCGTGCGTCAGCTGATGACCTACATGATGGAAGATTCACGTACGATCCCAAGCGTACTGACCGCCCTGTTCTGTGCGCGCTCAATTGAGCGTATCGGCGACCGCTGCCAGAACATTTGCGAATACATCTTCTACTTCGTGAAAGGTCAGGACTTCCGTCATGTGGGCGGCGACGAGCTGGATAAGCTGCTGGCAGATAAAGATCAGAAGGCGTGAGGTTTGTGGCGGGTGGCGCTAACGCTTACCCGCCCTACGTATGCCATGCAGGCCGGATGGGTGTTAGCACCATCCGGCTTTGTTTTTTCAGCGTGTGATATTCCACCCGCGTGCCTTCCACAGTTCTGGCAGCTGTGCCAGATCGGTAAACGTCGTCACTTTTGGATGATCGATCGGTTTGTTGTGCGGATCGGCACAGAAGTAAAACACCTCCATTCCCGCATCAATCCCCGACTGCGCACCCGCCATAGAGTCGTCCACCAGAATACAGTTTTCTACGTTGACGCTCATCGCCTTCGCCGCATGGAACATCAGTGCCGGGTCTGGCTTCCAGCGCTGAATATCGTAACCACTGAACAGTTTTTCCGGGAAGTGGTGCAACATATCCAGTTTACCCAGCGAGTGCTGCATTTTGCTGACCGGGCCATTAGAGACCACGCAGATTGGCACCGTCATCGCATCCAGTAACCTGTTTGCACCAGTAATGACGTCAAGTTCAGCGTCGAACAGACGTGCGACTTCGGCACGGTATACCGGCTCCAGATCCGCTTTCACCAAATCCACATCGTGTTCTTCGTTAATGATGTCGATGATCTCGTAGAGCTTCACGCCCTTAAAGCGCCTGAACACCTCTTTGAGCTCGAGCGTGATGCCAAATTCCTGGAACATGGTGACATACGCGCGGGAACAAATGACTTCACTGTCGACCAGCGTACCGTCGCAGTCGAAAAATACCGCTTCAATTCCGGACATGCCTTTCCCTTTTAACAAGTTTAACGTTTACGTACTGCAGTTTTACGAGACGCAATCGTTGCCGTATAAGCAAAACCAATGAAAAAAAGTATCCCGCAACTGCCCTTATTGTCGCATTTTGGTATAGGATAGCGACGAATTTTCCCTCCTTGTTCGGAAATTGATGATGAGTCAACAACACACTACCCAGACATCTGGTCAGGGGCTGCTTGAGCGCGTGTTTAAACTGCGCGAGCATGGCACAACGGCACGCACCGAAGTGATCGCCGGTTTCACCACCTTCCTGACGATGGTCTATATCGTTTTTGTTAACCCACAAATTCTGGGCGTTGCTGGCATGGATACCAGCGCCGTCTTCGTGACCACCTGTCTGATCGCTGCGCTGGGCAGCATTCTGATGGGGGTATTTGCCAACCTGCCTGTTGCTCTGGCTCCGGCGATGGGTCTGAATGCGTTCTTCGCGTTCGTGGTCGTTCAGGCTATGGGTCTGCCGTGGCAAGTGGGGATGGGGGCTATCTTCTGGGGTGCTATGGGTCTGCTGCTGCTGACCATTTTCCGCGTGCGTTACTGGATGATTGCCAATATTCCGGTGAGCCTGCGTGTAGGTATTACCAGCGGTATCGGCCTGTTCATCGGTATGATGGGGCTGAAAAATGCGGGTGTTATCGTGGCTAACCCGGATACGCTGGTCAGCATTGGTCACCTGACATCCCATAACGTGCTGCTGGGTGTGCTGGGCTTCTTTATCATCGCGATTCTGGCCTCCCGTAACATTCATGCGGCGGTACTGGTTTCCATCGTGATCACCACGCTGCTGGGCTGGATGCTGGGCGACGTTCACTACAACGGTATCGTCTCCGCTCCGCCGAGTGTTTCTACGGTTATTGGTCACGTTGACCTGGCCGGTTCTTTGAACCTGGGTCTGGCGGGCGTGATTTTCTCCTTCATGCTGGTGAACCTGTTTGACTCCTCCGGTACGCTGATTGGCGTGACTGACAAAGCGGGTCTGGCCGATGAAAAAGGCAAATTCCCGCGCATGAAGCAGGCGCTGTTTGTCGACAGTATCTCCTCCGTTGTTGGTTCCTTTATCGGTACCTCTTCCGTTACCGCGTATATTGAATCCTCTTCTGGTGTGTCTGTTGGCGGTCGTACCGGTCTGACGGCGGTTGTGGTCGGTATTCTGTTCCTGCTGGTGATTTTCCTTTCCCCGCTGGCCGGGATGGTTCCACCGTATGCGGCAGCCGGTGCGCTGATTTACGTGGGCGTACTGATGACCTCAAGCCTGGCTCGCGTGAAGTGGGAAGACTTGACCGAAGCGGTTCCTGCCTTTATTACCGCGGTGATGATGCCGTTCAGCTTCTCTATCACTGAAGGTATCGCGCTGGGCTTCATCTCTTATTGCGTGATGAAGATCGGTACCGGTCGTTTCCGCGACCTCAGCCCATGCGTGATCATTGTGGCGCTGCTGTTTGTGCTGAAGATTGTGTTCATCGACGCGAAATAAACAGCAAGCCCTTTTCTTCGAAAAGGGCTTTAGTGTTTGCACCCTCTCCCGTGGGAGAGGGCTGAGGTGAGGGCATCAGCCCGCACCTCTTTTACGCCTTCACCCGCTTAATATAATCCCCAAACGCGGTCAGTTGGCCAGAAAGATGGTCACGCGTGCTCTGATCCACCACATCACCCGTCTGCGGGTCGACCTTGTTTTGAATCACTCCACCCATAAATTCCGGCTTGTTCATTACCATTGCATCCAGGAATACCAGGATCTGGCGCAGGTGATACTGACAGCGAGCACCGCCAATGGCACCCATTGAACTGGTCTGGATCAACACCGGTTTACCCGAGAGCGGCTGCTCCGGCAAACGTGATAGCCAGTCGATGGCATTCTTCAGACCGCCTGGAACCGAGTAGTTATACTCCGGCGTCACAATAACCACGCCATCAGCCTGACGAATTTGCGCTGCCAGGGCTTCCACGCTCTGCGGGAAGCCTTCTTCCTGCTGTACATCCGCATCATAAAGCGGAATATCGCCAATGGACGGCAGGGCGTTAATCTCCATTCCTGCTGGTGCCAGCTGTGGCAACGTGCGGGCAACCATCCCGTTAAATGAACCTTTGCGCAGGCTTCCCAGTAACGTAACAACTTTCAACGTATCAGACATGATTACTCCTGTTTCATCATGATGACCCTGAATGGATCAGCTAAGGGTAAATGCTTTTTCTGCCGGTAAACTGGTTAATCTCATCAGGCGTGCAGCGGGCTCGTTGGCGCGTTCGGGCACATCCGGAAGGCTACGCCATCCGCGCGTGCTGTCAAATTCCCAAATTTTCAGCCGCTCAATAGCAGGGGTGACGGCAATAGACCAGATTAAGACATCCTCTGCGTCGCTGAGCGCTTCTACCAGTGCGGTTTTGGTGGCTCGCAGGCGTCCGGAGCCGGGAAGTAACTGCACCAGGCTGGCATCGTCTGATGCGCAGCCGCAGAGCTTACGAATGCTCTGGCGCAAGGTGATGAGCTGAGCCCTGGCCTCGATGGGATCGTTTTGGTTACGTACCCACAGCTGCTCATTGCTGGAAAGTGGGTAATCGTCGTGCGGGTTCGCGCTGTGAAAGCCTCGGGTGGCGCGCTGAAGTTCCATATCCAGCCCGCAGTCACCCTCGGTGGTGAGCGCTATACCAATAATGTTGCCCGTGTAAGCAATGGAAAAACGGGGCAGCTCCGGGTCGGCAAAGACCGGACGACCTTCCGGTTGGGTGATGATGTCTGGCAGTTCACTGGTGCCGTACAGCATAAACAGCAGTTCAGCGAGAAGTGCCCGGGAAGCTAAAAAACGCGTCCGGCGGTGCTCAGGAAGTGTGCGTGCCTCGCTGTGGCACGCTGAAGAAATTCTGGCTGATACGAGATGCCCTTCTGTCAGTATCCCTCTTGCAAAGTGCGTAGCCATTTTTCGCTCCTTGATAATGGTTGTAGTCAGGTTAAACGATTACATCATTATCGCTTAACTTAGCTTCTGTTTTAATCAGTAAATGGGAGTAAGAGAAGCCTGAGGACCGAACTTTACATTTTCTTAGGCAAAAATTGGATCGCTAGCGCAGTGGCGCACCATACAGCGCTTTGATTGTTTCCCGCAGCCAGAGGATTTTTGGATTATGGCTGTTCCGTTTATGCCAGATCAGCGTGAAGGGCACGGTAAGCTTTTCAGCCTGCGTTTCATCGATAGGTATGGGAAGGGTGATCAGCTTGCGCTGGTGGAGCTGATTATAGTGGTGGCAGTAGTGCGGCGCGGTGGCAATGTAGTTGTGGCCGGGTTGCGCTGCCATAAACATCGACTGCTCAAAGCCGGGTAAGCTCATGGCGATATTGCGTTCTCGCCCCATCTCTTTCAGCACCTCATCAAGCGCCCAGGTGTCGCTGCGTTCCCAGAAGATGCTGATATGCGGGTAGCGCAGGAACGTCTCCAGGTTCCACTCTTCCTGCAGTGCAGGGTGATCTTCGCGCAGATAAACACACGGACGGTCACTAAACAGGATCTCGTAGTCGATAAACCACGGTAACAGCTTCAGCAGCTCGCGAGATCGCGGGTGCGTTTCGCGGCCTGTGAAGCCAAGATCCACTTCCCCGCGGGTAATGGCATCCAGCGAGTCGTAATCCCAGTTGCGCATCTTCACCGTGGCCTGCGGATAGCGCTGATTTACCTGCTCCAGCAAGGCATTGAAGCGGATCAGCATCAGCGGGGTTTCCGCTGCCAGCACAAACTTCAGGCCGCCGGGGGAGTCATGGTGGAATTTGTCGAGGATCTGATTACCAATCTGCATCCAGTCGGCCAGATCCTGCTCCAGGCTCACCGTCAGCGGTGTCGGTAACAACCCCAGCGGCGTTTTCACAAACAGCGGGTCTTCAAACCAGTCGCGCAGCTTCGCCAGTGATTTACTCACCGCAGACGGTGTGACGTTCATCCGTTTCGCTGCTTTGGTGACGCTGCGCTCCTGCAGCAAAAGCTGCAGGCATAGCAATAAGTTAAGATCGAGACTGCTGATGGGTTTCTTCATAATGCGCCACAGGCTGGATGACGATAAGCAAGGTGATGCAGAGCATGCTACAGCCAATCAGTATCCCGATCAGCATATTCAGCGCATTAAGGCCGATAACCGCCGCCAGCCAAATCCACAGTGATGAACCACAGACCTGTGCGATACCCAGCACTGAGCTTGCCACGCCTGCTCGCAGCGAAAATGGACCCAGTGCCTGGCTCATCGCGACACCAAAACCGACGGAGAATCCGGCGCAAATCAGGGTGATACCCGCAAGCATAATCGCGTGCGAGCTGGTGGTCGCCAGAATCACACCTGCAGCCAGGAACAACGCCTGTGAGGTCAGCATCAGCGTGCGCTGGCTGAAGACATTCAGTGCAAACGGCGTGGAGAATGACACGGCCATACTGACCATTGCGGTTAACGCCATCACTGTTGAATATTCCCCGCGATCAAAACCCATCGTTTCCATCAGTAACACCGGGGAAACGTTTACATAGGTCAGGATCACCGCCACGCTTAGCGTGGTGACCAACAACCGGCTAATGAAAAAGCGGTTGAGGAGTTTCTCCGCCGGGTGAATCGTTGCGGTATGTCCCGTATTTTGCGCGCCAGGGTGCGTTTCTTTCAGCACCGCGATCGACAAAATAAAGACCAGTGCCCCCATTGCCGACATTGTCCAGAAAAGGCTCTGCCACGGGAATTTCAGCATGATGAGATATCCCACGACAGGTGCCAGTACCGGGATAATACAGGTGATGCCGTTTAGCATGGAGAGCACTTTGGCGCGGCGCTGAGCGCTTAAGGTGTCGCGCAAAATCGCGAAGGCCACAACGTAACAACCGCCAGCGCCAATTCCCTGGACAAAGCGCCCCGCCAGGAACAACGTGCTGTCCTGTGCCAGTGAGCAGAGTACGGAAGCCAGCGCAAAAATCACCGCGCCTGTGATGGCAACAGGTTGACGACCTGCCTTGTCCGCAATTTTTCCGGCAAACACCATCGACGACGCCATACCTGCGAGGTAGGCCGAAAACGCAATATGCAGCTGCGCTTCGCTGGCACCGAGGTCGCGGGCGATATGTGGTAACCCCACCAGATACATATCAATGCCTGATGGATAAAGCAGAACCAGTGCAAAACTACAAAACAGAAAACGAGCCATAAACCCCCCATAGAGACAGGCAAGCAGAATAGGGGGATAAAGGGGAAGATGCGAGTTGCCATTTGGACAATGGTGATTTCCTGAGAGGAAATCACCATGTGTTAGCGGAAATTACTTACCAATACAGAAGCTCGAGAAGATCCTTCCCAGCAAATCATCCGACGTAAACTCCCCGGTGATCTCACTCAGATTTTGCTGCGCCAGGCGCAGCTCTTCCGCCAGCAGTTCACCCGCCCATGCGCCAATCAACTGTGCTTTACCCTGAACAAGGTGGTTTGCTGCCTCTTCCAGCGCCTGCAGATGACGACGACGCGCCAGGAAGCCGCCTTCCATGCTGGTGTCAAAGCCCATGCTCTGCTTGAGGTGGTTACGCAGGTCATCCACACCTTCGCCAGTACGTGCCGACAGGCGGATCAGTGAGTGACCATTCACATCGCTGATGCCCAGCGTTTCGCCAGTGACGTCGGCTTTGTTACGCACCACGGTGATTGGCAGTTTGGCTGGCAGACGGGCGATAAAGTCTGGCCAGATGTCCGCCGGGTCAACCGCGCTGGTGGTTGTGCCATCCACCATAAACAACACGCGGTCGGCCTGCTCAATTTCCTGCCAGGCGCGCTCGATACCAATGCGCTCTACTTCATCGCTGGCATCGCGCAGGCCCGCAGTATCAATAATGTGCAGCGGCATCCCGTCGATGTGAATATGCTCGCGCAGTACGTCACGGGTGGTGCCGGCAATGTCAGTGACGATCGCCGCTTCACGGCCTGCCAGCGCGTTCAGGAGGCTCGATTTTCCGGCGTTAGGACGACCGGCAATCACCACCTTCATCCCTTCACGCAGCAGGCTGCCCTGACGCGCTTCGGCACGGACCGCATCGAGATCGGCCATCACGCTGTTGAGCTGGGCTTCAATTTTGCCGTCAGAGAGGAAGTCGATCTCCTCATCCGGGAAGTCGATGGCCGCTTCGACGTAGATCCGCAGGTGAGTAAGTGCTTCCACAAGATGATTCACGCGGGCAGAAAATGCCCCCTGCAGCGAGTTCAGCGCGGAGCGGGCCGCTTGTTCAGAGCTGGCGTCGATCAGGTCGGCAATTGCCTCGGCCTGTGCCAGGTCGAGTTTGTCGTTCAGGAAAGCACGCTCGGAGAACTCACCCGGCTTCGCAATGCGCAGCCCAGGCAGGGTCAGAATGCGTTTTAACAGCAGGTCGAGGATCACCGGGCCGCCGTGACCCTGCAGCTCCAGCACATCTTCGCCGGTAAAGGAGTTCGGGCCAGGGAACCACAGCGCAATGCCCTGATCCAGCGAGGTGCCGTCGGTATCTTTAAATGGCAGATAATCAGCGTAACGCGGCTTTGGCAGTTTACCCAGCACCGCTTCAGCCACCTCGCGCGCCTTCAGGCCGGAGATACGCAGAATGCCAACACCACCGCGTCCCGGTGGGGTTGCCTGGGCGACGATAGTGTCGTTATGGCTCATGGTTTGTCTCTACAGTGTTGCAATAAAAAAAGGCGGTCAATCGACCGCCCTTATTTTAGCGTTAACTTACCTGATCAGGATTTTTTCTTTTCGCGGCTATGCAGGCCACGTTTTTCCAGACCACGGTAAATCAGCTGCTGCTGGATGATGGTCACCAGGTTGCTGACGATATAGTACAGCACCAGACCTGACGGGAACCACAGGAAGAACACGGTGAAGATGACCGGCATAAAGGTCATGATCTTCTGCTGCATCGGGTCGGTCACGGTAGTCGGAGACATCTTCTGGATGAAGAACATCGTCACGCCCATCAGGATCGGCAGGATGTAGTACGGGTCCTGTGCAGACAGGTCATGGATCCACAGTGCGAACGGCGCGTGGCGCAGCTCAACGGAACCCATCAGCATGTAGTACAGCGCAAGGAAGATTGGCATCTGGATAATCAGAGGGAAGCAACCACCCAGTGGGTTCACTTTCTCTGCTTTATACAGGGCCATCATTTCCTGGCTCTGACGCTGTTTGTCATCGCCCAGACGCTCACGCATTGCCGCAATCTTCGGCTGCAGCATACGCATCTTCGCCATGGAGGTGTACTGCGCTTTAGTCAGCGGGTACATGATGCCACGAACGATGAAGGTGATAACGATGATGGAGAAGCCCCAGTTGCCCAGGAAGCTGTGGATGAACTTCAGCAGCTTAAACAGCGGCTGAGAGATGAACCACAACCAGCCGTAATCCACGGTCAGATCCAGATGCGGCGCAACGGCAGCCATTTTGTCCTGGATTTCCGGGCCAACCCACAGGGTGCTGGTCAGCTTACCGGTTTGACCCGGCTGAACCAGAACCGGCTGCGATTTGTAGCCGATGGCTGCAATACCGTTACCGAGATTCGCGGTGTAGAAGTTGTTGGTACCGTCGTTGTTTGGCACCCACGCTGTGGCGAAATACTGTTGCAGCATTGCCACCCAACCGTCTTTAGCGCTGACGTTCAGGTTTTCGTTATCGGCAATGGTGTCGAATTTGTATTTCTCGTACTTCGCGTCAGGCGTGGAGTACGCCGCGCCACGGAAGGTATGCAGCGCAAAGTTGCTGCTTCCGGTGTCACGGTGAGTCGGCAGATTGATGGATTGCTTCAGCTGGCCAAAGGTCGACAGTTCCAGCGGTTTTGCACCGGTGTTCTGTACGTTGTAGCCCACGCTCACCGCATACTCACCGCGTTTCAGGGTGAAGGTTTTGGTGAAGGTGTTGCCTGCCGCATCGGTGTAGGTCAGCGGGATAGCGATTTCGTTCTGACCATCAGCCAGCACGAACGCGTCTTTCTCGACGTTATACAGCGGACGCGCACCGTTAGCCGGGTTATCCGGGCCATCACGACCGGTCAGGCCGCTCTGAGCCTGGTAGATAAACTCAGGCGTGGTTTCCAGTAACTGGAACGGTTCGGTAGACTTCAGCTCTTTCGGGTAGGTCAACAGCAGCGCCTGCTCAACATCACCACCACGGGTGTTGATAGTCAGCTCAAGCACATCGGTCTTAACCGTAATCTGTTTCCCCTGGCCACTGGCCGGTACGCCCTGGTCGGCGGCGCTACCCGCTGCGGTGGTCGTGGTCTGCGTGGTCTGCTGCTGGGGTTGAGGATTTTTATCCTGCTCCCATGCCTGCCAGATCATGAAAGACACGAACAACAAAGCGATGATAAGAAGATTGCGTTGCGAATCCATCGTTAGTGTTCTCTGGTATCAAAGGGTCCTGGGGGGACGGGGTCGTCTCCACCTGGGTGTAAAGGGTGGCATTTTAATACGCGTTTCACTGTCAACCAACTGCCTTTTATCACTCCAAACCTGCGCAATGCCTCAATTCCGTAGCTTGAGCATGTTGGGGTGAAACGGCAGTGCGGCCCGAGTAGCGGACTAATCAGGCGTTGATAGACCCGAATGAGGGCTATCAGGACCCGCGAGCCAGGCGACAGTGACGGAGCCATAATTTCTCCAACGCTTCCGTGAGAGCACGGTTATCGAGGTCGGCAACCCCCTTTTTAGCCACCACCACGAAATCCATAGAAGGCAGTTCGTGCTGACGTAAACGGAAGCTTTCACGCGTCAGACGTTTAATCCGGTTGCGTTCATGCGCACGCTTAACGTTTTTCTTGGCGACAGTAAGACCGATGCGGGGATGCCCCAGCGAATTCAGGCGGCCGAGGATGGTGATTTGCGGCGTGCCAGCCCGTTGTGGCTGCTGGAAGACGAAAGTGAAATGAGTGGGAGTTAACAAACGTAACTCCCTGGGAAATGCTAGCTTAACCACTCAGGGGTTAGCTTTATTACTTGGAAACGGTCAGACGAGCGCGGCCTTTAGCACGACGACGTGCCAGAACCTGACGACCATTTTTAGTAGCCATACGAGCACGGAAGCCGTGAGAACGGTTGCGCTTCAGTACAGACGGTTGAAAAGTGCGTTTCATGGCGATTTCTACCTAAACTTGAATAAATTCACTGACTTTTGCGTATACCCGAACGAGTTTCGAACGACTAACGCCTCAGCGTGGGTGATTAAAGAGGCCGGATTGTAATAATTGTACACTCCGGAGTCAATTCTCTTTCCTTATTTCCCGCGTATTTCCGCACGTTTTCGCGTGGAAAATGAGCAACGGACGACGCAGGAAGATGAGCATCACGCGCCGGGTCGAGGATTATACGGCCTCCCCAACAAAGCGCAAGGATCGTCCTGGATCTTCGTTAGATCATTTAAGTAAAAAATTGTCTGTGCTCATTAATTTTTCCAATATGCGGGCTAAATCGTGGGGCACTCTCGTCAGGATCGATTACACTTACCCGGTTTCGGATCTTCCTGTGGATAAATCGGGAAGAATCTGTGAGAAACAGAAGATCTCTGACTCAGTTTAGGCTATGATCCGCGGTCCCGATCGGGATCCCAGGATCCGGGTCAGGATAAAATTGCAGATAGCAATTCGCACATCCCCCTTTTGCACAGGGTCATGTCGATGTGCGCCAACAATCATGAATATTCAATAGTTTTCTTTTATTGTTCGAGTGGAGTCCGCCGTGTCACTTTCGCTTTGGCAGCAGTGTCTTGCCCGATTGCAGGATGAGTTACCAGCCACAGAATTCAGTATGTGGATCCGCCCATTGCAGGCGGAACTGAGCGATAACACGCTGGCTTTGTATGCGCCAAACCGTTTTGTGCTCGATTGGGTAAGGGATAAATACCTAAATAATATCAACGGATTGTTAAATGATTTCTGCGGATCAGATGTTCCGCAACTGCGCTTTGAGGTGGGAACAAAGCCGGTTACGCAAACCGTTCGTGAAACGGTAAATGTGACCGCTCCTGCCCAGGCTGCACCCGCTCCGGCTCCTCGCGTTGCACCGGCTGCCCGTCCGGGCTGGGACAACGTTCCTGCACCCGCAGAGCCAACCTACCGCTCTAACGTTAACGTTAAACACACGTTCGATAACTTCGTTGAAGGTAAATCGAACCAGCTGGCGCGCGCGGCGGCTCGCCAGGTTGCAGATAACCCCGGTGGTGCTTACAACCCGCTGTTCCTTTATGGCGGCACGGGTCTGGGTAAAACGCACCTTCTGCATGCGGTGGGTAACGGCATTATGGCGCGTAAGCCTAATGCGAAAGTGGTGTATATGCACTCCGAGCGCTTCGTTCAGGACATGGTAAAAGCCCTGCAAAACAATGCGATCGAAGAGTTTAAACGCTATTATCGTTCTGTTGACGCACTGCTGATCGATGACATCCAGTTCTTTGCGAATAAAGAGCGTTCGCAGGAAGAGTTTTTCCACACCTTTAATGCGCTGCTGGAAGGCAATCAGCAGATCATTTTGACCTCGGATCGTTATCCAAAAGAGATCAACGGTGTTGAAGATCGCCTGAAATCCCGTTTTGGCTGGGGCCTGACCGTGGCGATCGAGCCACCGGAGCTGGAAACCCGCGTGGCGATCCTGATGAAAAAAGCCGATGAGAACGACATTCGCCTGCCGGGTGAAGTGGCGTTCTTCATTGCCAAGCGTCTGCGCTCCAACGTGCGTGAGCTGGAAGGGGCACTGAACCGCGTTATCGCCAATGCCAACTTCACCGGTCGTGCGATCACCATCGATTTTGTGCGTGAAGCGCTGCGTGATTTACTGGCATTGCAGGAAAAACTGGTCACCATCGACAATATTCAAAAGACGGTGGCCGAGTACTACAAAATCAAAGTGGCAGATTTGCTGTCTAAACGTCGTTCCCGCTCGGTGGCGCGCCCGCGTCAGATGGCGATGGCGCTGGCAAAGGAGTTAACCAACCACAGTTTGCCGGAGATCGGCGATGCGTTTGGTGGCCGTGACCATACGACCGTGCTGCACGCTTGTCGTAAGATTGAGCAGTTACGCGAAGAAAGCCACGACATAAAAGAAGATTTTTCCAATTTAATCAGAACATTATCATCGTGACGCTATGAAATTTACCGTTGAACGTGAACATTTATTAAAACCGCTGCAACAGGTGAGTGGCCCATTAGGTGGCCGCCCAACGCTGCCTATTCTCGGAAACCTGCTGCTTCAGGTCGCGGACGGTACGCTGTCGCTGACCGGCACAGACCTGGAAATGGAAATGATCGCGCGCGTTACGCTGTCTCAGCCGCATAATGCGGGCGCGACCACTGTTCCGGCACGTAAATTCTTTGATATCTGCCGTGGGTTGCCGGAAGGCGCTGAAATCGCCGTGCAGCTGGAGGGCGACCGCATGCTGGTGCGCTCTGGTCGCAGCCGTTTCTCCCTCTCCACGCTGCCTGCAGCAGACTTCCCGAACCTGGATGACTGGCAGAGTGAAGTTGAATTCACCCTGCCGCAGGCGACGATGAAGCGTCTGATTGAAGCCACGCAGTTCTCAATGGCGCACCAGGACGTTCGTTACTACTTAAACGGCATGCTGTTTGAAACTGAAGGTGAAGAGCTGCGTACCGTGGCAACAGACGGCCACCGTCTGGCGGTCTGTTCTATGCCAATTGGCGACTCACTGCCAAACCATTCGGTGATCGTACCGCGTAAAGGTGTGATTGAGCTGATGCGTATGCTCGACGGCGGAGACACTCCGCTGCGCGTGCAGATTGGCAGCAACAACATCCGCGCACACGTGGGTGATTTTGTCTTCACATCGAAGCTGGTTGACGGTCGCTTCCCGGATTATCGCCGCGTATTGCCGAAGAACCCGGACAAAACGCTGGAAGCGGGCTGCGATAGCCTCAAGCAGGCTTTTGCCCGTGCAGCGATCCTCTCCAATGAGAAATTCCGCGGCGTGCGTCTGTATGTGAGCGAAAACCAGATCAAAATCACCGCCAACAACCCGGAGCAGGAAGAGGCAGAAGAGATTCTGGACGTCACCTACGCCGGGGCTGAGATGGAAATTGGCTTTAACGTCAGCTACGTGCTGGACGTGCTGAATGCACTGAAATGCGAAAATGTGCGCATTCTGCTGACCGACTCCGTATCGAGCGTACAGATTGAAGATGCAGCCAGCCAAAGCGCGGCGTATGTTGTCATGCCAATGAGACTGTAGTGAAAAATATCGGGCTATCTTACTTGCCATTTTCAACCTGGGCTGTGCTCGCCCCTGTCACGTACTTCGTGTACGCTCCAGGGTCTGTGCGCAGTCCGCGTTGAAACTGGCTGCGCCGATTACGCCCTGGCCCGAAGAAACCCAGATATGTCACTGACGCGCCTTTTAATTAAAGATTTCCGCAACATTGAAAGCGCGGATCTCGCTTTATCCCCTGGCTTTAACTTCCTGGTTGGCGCGAACGGCAGCGGCAAAACCAGCGTACTGGAAGCCATCTATACGCTCGGCCACGGCCGGGCTTTTCGTAGTTTGCAGATTGGTCGCGTGATTCGCCACGAGCAGGAATCCTTTGTTCTGCACGGACGTTTGCAGGGAGAAGAGCGGGAAACCGCCATCGGCCTGACCAAAGACAAGCTGGGTGACAGCAAGGTGCGCATCGACGGTACCGACGGCCACAAAGTGGCGGAGCTGGCGCTGTTAATGCCCATGCAACTGATTACGCCGGAGGGGTTTACTTTACTCAACGGCGGCCCCAAATACAGAAGAGCGTTCCTTGACTGGGGATGCTTTCACAACGAAGCCGGTTTCTTTAACGCCTGGAGCAACCTGAAGCGTCTGCTTAAGCAGCGTAACGCCGCGTTGCGCCAGGTGACGCGTTACGCCCAGCTGCGTCCGTGGGATATGGAATTAATCCCGCTTGCGGAACAAATCAGCCGCTGGCGTGCCGAATACAGCGCAGGTATCGCCGAAGATATGGCCGACACCTGCAAACAGTTTTTACCTGAATTTTCTCTCACCTTCTCCTTCCAGCGCGGCTGGGAGAAAGAGACGGATTACGCAGAAGTGTTAGAGAGAAACTTCGAGCGCGACCGCATGTTGACCTACACCGCGCATGGCCCGCACAAGGCAGATTTTCGCATTCGTGCTGACGGCGCACCGGTCGAAGATACCTTGTCGCGCGGGCAGCTCAAGCTCCTGATGTGCGCGCTGCGCCTGGCGCAGGGGGAGTTTTTAACCCGCGAAAGCGGGCGACGCTGCCTGTATCTGATAGATGATTTTGCCTCGGAACTTGACGACGCGCGGCGTGGGCTGCTTGCCAGTCGCTTAAAAGCCACGCAGTCGCAGGTTTTCGTCAGCGCCATTAGCGCTGAACACGTTATAGACATGTCGGACGAAAATTCGAAGATGTTTACCGTGGAAAAGGGTAAAATAACGGATTAACCCAAGATTAAATGAGCGAGAAACGTTGATGTCGAATTCTTATGACTCCTCCAGTATCAAAGTCCTGAAAGGGCTGGATGCGGTGCGTAAGCGCCCGGGTATGTATATCGGCGATACGGATGACGGCACCGGTCTGCACCACATGGTATTCGAGGTGGTAGATAACGCTATCGACGAAGCGCTCGCGGGTCACTGTAAAGACATCGTGGTCACGATCCATGCGGACAACTCTGTCTCTGTCACCGATGATGGCCGTGGTATCCCAACCGGTATTCACCCGGAAGAGGGCGTGTCTGCGGCGGAAGTGATCATGACCGTTCTGCACGCAGGCGGTAAGTTCGACGATAACTCCTATAAAGTTTCTGGTGGTCTGCACGGCGTAGGCGTGTCCGTGGTTAACGCCCTGTCGCAGAAGCTGGAGCTGGTTATCCAGCGTGAAGGGAAAACTCACCGTCAGCTTTATACACACGGTGTGCCGCAGGCACCGCTGGCTGTGACTGGCGACACCGACAAAACCGGTACGATGGTGCGTTTCTGGCCGAGCCTCGAAACCTTCACCAACGTCACTGAATTTGAGTACGACATCCTGGCGAAACGCCTGCGTGAACTGTCGTTCCTGAACTCCGGCGTCTCCATTCGTCTGCGCGACAAACGCGACAACAAAGAAGACCACTTCCATTACGAAGGTGGTATCAAGGCGTTCGTTGAGTATCTGAACAAGAACAAAACGCCAATTCACCCGAATATTTTCTACTTCTCCACCGAAAAAGACGGTATCGGCGTGGAAGTGGCACTGCAGTGGAACGATGGTTTCCAGGAAAACATCTACTGCTTCACCAACAACATTCCACAGCGTGATGGCGGTACTCACCTGGCGGGCTTCCGCGCAGCGATGACCCGTACCCTGAACGCCTACATGGACAAAGAAGGCTACAGCAAGAAAGCGAAAGTCAGCGCCACCGGTGACGATGCCCGTGAAGGCCTGATTGCGGTTGTCTCTGTGAAGGTGCCGGATCCGAAGTTCTCCTCTCAGACCAAAGACAAGCTGGTTTCTTCTGAGGTGAAATCGGCGGTTGAACAGCAGATGAACGAACTGCTGAGCGAATACCTGCTGGAAAACCCGTCTGACGCGAAAATCGTTGTTGGCAAAATTATTGACGCGGCACGTGCCCGTGAAGCGGCGCGTAAAGCCCGTGAAATGACTCGCCGTAAAGGTGCGCTGGACTTAGCAGGTCTGCCAGGAAAACTGGCTGACTGCCAGGAACGCGACCCGGCGCTGTCTGAACTGTACCTTGTGGAAGGGGACTCCGCGGGCGGTTCTGCGAAGCAGGGCCGTAACCGTAAGAACCAGGCTATCCTGCCGCTGAAGGGTAAAATCCTCAACGTAGAGAAAGCCCGTTTCGACAAGATGCTCTCTTCTCAGGAAGTGGCGACGCTGATCACCGCGCTGGGCTGCGGCATTGGCCGTGACGAATACAACCCGGACAAACTGCGTTATCACAGCATCATCATCATGACCGATGCGGACGTCGACGGCTCGCACATCCGTACGTTGCTGTTGACCTTCTTCTACCGTCAGATGCCAGAAATCGTTGAACGTGGTCACGTCTACATTGCACAGCCGCCGCTGTACAAAGTGAAGAAAGGCAAACAGGAACAGTACATTAAAGATGACGACGCGATGGATCAGTACCAAATCGCGATCGCCCTTGATGGTGCAACCCTGCATGCGAACTCTCACGCGCCTGCACTGGCCGGGGAGCCGCTGGAACGTCTGGTTTCCGAGTTCAACGCCACGCAGAAAATGATTGGTCGTATGGAGCGTCGCTATCCGAAAGCGCTGCTCAAAGAGCTGGTCTATCAGCCAACCCTGACCGAAGCCGATCTGAGCAGTGAGCAGACCGTGTCCCGCTGGGTGAACACGCTGGTGAGCGAGCTTAACGAGAAAGAGCAGCACGGTAGCCAGTGGAAATGTGATATTCAGCAGAATGCCGATCAGCAGTTTGAGCCGGTTATCCGCGTGCGTACCCACGGCGTCGATACTGACTATCCGCTGGAGCACGAGTTTGTGACCGGCCCGGAATACCACCGCATCTGCACTCTCGGTGAGAAGCTGCGTGGTCTGATCGAAGATGATGCCTTCATCGAACGTGGTGAACGTCGTCAGCCGGTTGCCAGCTTCGAGCAGGCGCTGGAATGGCTGGTGAAAGAGTCTCGTCGCGGTCTGGCGATTCAGCGTTATAAAGGTCTGGGTGAAATGAACCCGGATCAGCTGTGGGAAACGACTATGGATCCGGAAAGCCGCCGCATGCTGCGTGTTACCGTGAAAGACGCTATTGCTGCGGATCAGCTGTTCACCACCCTGATGGGTGATGCCGTTGAACCACGCCGTGCCTTTATCGAAGAGAATGCGCTGAAAGCGGCGAATATCGACATTTAAGCCGTTTTTTCCCTCACCTTAACGACACTTTTCGCCCTCGCCCCTTTGGGGAGAGGGCAGGGTGAGGGGAAATAATTCAGTGCAAAAGAGGAATCCCCTCCTCAAATCCCATCCCCCTTTATCCCCGACTCTTTTACTGTTTTTTGAGCGGAATCGCGTTAGCATGAACCCAGACTTATTCAATCCGGGGATCTCATGGCCATCAAACTCATTGCAATCGATATGGACGGCACGCTGTTGCTACCGAACCACACCATCTCTCCTGCCGTTAAAAACGCAATTGCCGCTGCACGCGCAAAAGGTGTCAATGTGGTGCTGACAACTGGTCGTCCGTATGCGGGCGTGCACAGTTATCTGAAAGAGCTGCACATGAATAAGCCGGGTGATTACTGCATTACCTACAACGGTGCGCTGGTGCAGAAGGCGGCTGATGGCAGCACAGTGGCGCAAACCGCGCTGAGTTATGACGATTACCTGTTCCTGGAAAAACTGTCCCGCGAAGTGGGTTCTCACTTCCATGCGCTCGACCGCAATACCCTTTATACCGCTAACCGCGATATCAGCTACTACACCGTGCATGAGTCTTTTGTCGCGACCATTCCGCTGGTGTTCTGCGAAGCCGAAAAAATGGACCCGGATACGCAGTTCCTGAAGGTGATGATGATTGACGAGCCTGAGATCCTGGATAAAGCCATTGCCCGAATTCCGGCAGACGTGAAAGAGAAGTACACCGTGCTGAAAAGTGCGCCGTACTTCCTCGAAATCCTCGATAAACGCGTCAATAAAGGCACGGGTGTGAAATCGCTGGCCGATGCGTTGGGTATCAAACCCGATGAGATCATGGCGCTGGGCGATCAGGAAAACGATATTGCGATGATCGAATATGCAGGCATGGGCGTAGCGATGGATAACGCCATCTCGTCGGTGAAAGAAGCGGCCAATTTTGTCACCAAATCCAACCTGGAAGACGGCGTTGCTTACGCGATTGAGAAGTTTGTGCTGAACTAATACCTCGCTTGCTATACCCTGATGCGATAACCGCGTATCAGGGTATCCTCATGAAACAAATCACCTTCGCTTCCCGCCATCACCAGCTCACCAATACCAATACCTGGACACCTGACAGCCTCTGGCTTGCCTATGACGTCCGTCCATCCGGGGCGTCGTTCACCGGTGAAACGATTGAGCGAGTCAATGTCAGTACGGGCGAGGTTGAGGTGATCTACCGTGCTACTCACGGTGCGCATGTTGGCGTGGTGACCGTTCATCCCGAGGAAGACAAATGCGTCTTTATCCACGGCCCGGAAAACCCCGATGCTGAATGGCAGTACGATTTTCACCATCGTCAGGGGGTGATTGCACAACACGGCCAGGCCACGAATCTGGACGCAATGGATATCACCGCACCTTACACTGCGGGGGCGCTGCGCGGCGGCAGCCATGTTCACGTCTTTAGCCCGAACGGGCGGTTCGTTAGCTTCACGTATAACGACCATGTGCTGCATGAGCGCGATCCAAAACGTGATTTACGCAACGTTGGTGTGGCGGCTCCATACGGTCCGGTAACGCCGCAGGGGGGGCATCCTCGTGAATATGCAGGCACTTTCTGGAGCGTGCTGGTGAGCCGTACAACGCCGGTTCCACAGCCGGGCAGCGATGAAATCAACCGTGCTTACGAAGAGGGGTGGGTGGGTAACACCCGGCTGGCGTTTATTGGTGATACTTTGTCGACGCAGGGTGAAAAAGTGCCTGAGCTGTTTATTGTTGGGTTGCCGACAGATGAGCAGGGCTGGAAATGTGCAGGTGATGCGCCGTTACAGGGAACGCCGGAGACGATGCCTGCACCGCCAGCGGGCGTCATGCAACGTCGCTTAACCTTTACCCATCAGAACCGCTATCCGGGGCTGGTGAACGTACCGCGCCACTGGGTGCGCAGTAATCCACAAGGAACACAGCTGGCGTTTCTGATGCGCGATGATAACGGCATTGTGCAGTTGTGGCTCATCTCACCTGAAGGGGGTGAGCCGCGTCAGTTGACCCGTCACGATAGCGGTATTCAGTCGGCGTTTAACTGGCACCCATCCGGGAACATGCTGGGATTTGTGCTGGAAAACCGAATTGCCTGCTGTGATGCCGAAACCGGAGAGGTGACGTTTTTGACGTCCGATCACGGCAACCCACCGTCTGCCGACGCGGTGGTGTTTTCTCCGGATGGGCGCTTTATTGCCTGGATGGAAGAAACAGACGGTTTCCGCCAGCTGTGGCTAACGGAAACCGCGCAGAATTAGCGTGGAGGCATCTCAGCTGGTGGGATAACGGAGTTAGTGGCCAGATTATCTTTCTCGCTTTTCTCTACGCGCGAGCGCACGGAGTTATCCGTGCGGAACATGTCCCACGGCAGAAGCAGAGTATCTGCTACTGCTGTGAATGGCATATCCAGGATGACCAGAGATTTGGTTCCCCAGTTTGTATCGTCATCGGAAATCATTGCCGTACTGGCACGGGTCCCCGGATATGTTCCTTCTTTACCGCCGGTGTGAGACATCACGCTCGAACACCCGCAAAGTAAAACCACCCCGCTGAACATCGTCAGCTTTATCAGAACATTTTTCATCATCACTCAGTCATCGTTAATGGCACTGCATAGACCTGCAACTCAGGGTTATAGCGAGCCTTATCCAAAATGGATAGCGCGAAAACCCCGCACTGTGGCAGCCATCGCAATTTAACCCTTTGTGCTGTTGTCCCAGTCTATGCGACAACCGGCAAAGTGCAAAAAAATCTCGCACAGATACGCTTGAAATACCCGGATCCAGACCCATTTTAATAAGGTAACCCGATAACGAACACGCCTGATGGGTGTTCGGGGGCGCAATGGCCTGTCCATGATGGAAGGCTACAATTTCTCGCTGATTTCAGGAGTTTTAATTTATGCGTAATTTCGATCTTTCCCCGTTATACCGTTCTGCAATTGGTTTTGACCGCCTGTTTAACCATTTAGAAAATAACCAAAGCCAGAGCAACGGCTACCCTCCATACAATGTTGAGCTGGTTGACGAAAATCACTACCGCATCGCGATTGCTGTCGCCGGTTTTGCAGAAGGCGAACTGGAGATCACCGCGCAGGACAACCTGCTGGTGGTGAAAGGTTCCCATACGGCTGAGCAGAAAGAACGTACCTACCTTTACCAGGGCATTGCCGAGCGCAACTTTGAACGCAAGTTCCAGTTAGCTGAGAACATTCATGTTAAAGGCGCAAACCTGGTTAACGGCCTGCTGTTTATCGAGCTGGAACGCGTGATCCCGGAAGAGAAAAAACCGCGCCGTATCGAAATTAACTGATTACGCGGGTCGCCGTCGCGGCTCACCCAGAATTGCTTGCCGAACCGGGAGCATATGCGAATCCATGAGGATTTGCAGGAACAACTGCGCACAAAAATAACCTGCGCTTACTCGCTTCTTAGAAGGAGAATTACCATGCGTCATAATGACTTATCCCCTCTTCTGCGTCAGTGGATTGGCTTTGATAAGCTGGCTAACGCCCTGCAAAGCACCACCGAGCAACAGACATTTCCGCCGTACAACATTGAAAAAAGCGATGACAACCACTACCGCATCACGCTGGCGCTGGCCGGGTTCCGTCAGGAAGAGCTGGACATTCAGCTCGACGGTACGCGTCTGACCGTGAAAGGGATGCCGGAAAAACAAGAAACCGAGCCAAAATGGCTGCATCAGGGGCTGGTTATTCAGCCGTTTAGCCTGAGCTTTACCCTCGCAGATAATATGGAAGTCTCCGGCGCGACGTTTACCAACGGGCTGCTGCATATCGACCTGACCCGCAACGTACCGGACGCCATCGCTCCGCAGCGTATCGCCATTAGCGAGCGCCAGGCATTGAACAGCTAAACGTGTGCGGGCTGGTGCCCTCACCCCCGGCCCTCTCCCACTGTGAGAGGGTGTACACACTAAAAACGGTCACCTTCGGGTGACCGTTTTGCTTTTACCTTCGGTTTTTTTGTGCGCCATCGCCCATACAACCGCTTCCGGCTCTGAGAGAATCCTGAGTATAACTAAGGTTATGCACAGGAAGTGGATCATGAGTGATATCGCGTTAACTGTTAGCGTGTTGGCCCTGGTCGCGGTGGTCGGACTGTGGATTGGCAATATCAAAATCCGTGGCGTCGGGTTTGGGATTGGCGGGGTACTGTTCGGCGGAATTTTTGTCGGTCATTTCGCTGATCAGCTTGGGCTGGTGCTCAGTACCGAAATGCTGCACTTTGTCCAGGAGTTCGGCCTGATCCTCTTCGTGTATACCATCGGTATTCAGGTGGGGCCGGGTTTTTTCGCTTCTCTTCGGGTCTCCGGGTTACGGCTGAATCTGTTTGCCCTCGGCATTGTGGTGATGGGGGGGCTGGTCACCGCTATCCTGCATAAACTTTTCAATATTCCGCTTCCTGTGGTACTGGGGATCTTCTCCGGCGCGGTCACCAATACGCCAGCGCTTGGTGCGGGCCAGCAAATTCTGCGCGATTTGGGTATCTCTCCCGACGTCGTCGACCAGATGGGGATGAGCTATGCGATGGCCTACCCGTTCGGTATTTGCGGCATTCTGCTCTCAATGTGGCTGGTACGCGTGCTGTTTCGTATCAACGTTGAGAAAGAAGCGAAAGATCATGAAACCACACTGACCAACGGCCATGCGCTGATCAAAACCATTAATATTCGGGTGGATAACCCCAACCTGAACAATATGGCGATTCAGGACGTCCCGATCCTGAACAGTGCCAATATCATCTGCTCTCGCCTTAAACGTGACGAAATACTGATGGTGCCCGCACCTGGCACCATTATTCAGCTGGGTGATTTACTGCATCTGGTCGGGCAGCCGATGGATTTGCACAACGCGCAGCTGGTGATTGGCCAGGAGGTTGATACCTCACTCTCGACGCGCGGAACCGACATGCGCGTCGAGCGCGTTGTGGTCACCAATGAGCAGGTTCTTGGCAAAAAAATACGCGATCTGCAGGTAAAAGAGCGTTATGACGTCGTGATCTCCCGCCTTAACCGCGCGGGCGTCGAGCTGGTTGCCAGCCCGGAAGCCAGCCTGCAGTTTGGTGATATTCTCAATCTGGTTGGGCGGCCTTCCTCGATAGATGCTGTGGCGGATATGGTGGGCAACGCCCAGCAAAAACTCCAGCAGGTGCAGATGCTGCCAGTGTTTATCGGTATCGGGCTTGGTGTATTGCTCGGTTCGATTCCGCTGTATGTGCCGGGGTTCCCGGTGGCGCTCAAGCTGGGGCTGGCGGGCGGGCCGCTGATTATGGCGCTGATCCTCGGGCGTATCGGTTGTATCGGTAAGCTCTACTGGTTTATGCCACCCAGCGCGAACCTGGCACTGCGCGAGCTGGGCATTGTGCTGTTCCTTGCGGTCGTCGGGCTTAAGTCAGGTGGTGATTTTGTTAACACGTTGGTTCAGGGCGAAGGGATGAGCTGGGTTGGCTACGGGATATTTATTACCGCCATTCCACTGCTCACGGTAGGCATTCTGGCGCGGATGTTCGCCAAAATGAACTACCTGACGCTCTGCGGCATGCTGGCTGGCTCCATGACCGACCCGCCAGCGCTCGCTTTTGCCAATAACCTGCACGCCACCAGCGGCGCGGCGGCGCTGTCTTACGCCACGGTCTATCCGCTGGTGATGTTCCTGCGCATTATCACCCCACAGCTACTGGCGGTGCTGTTCTGGGGGATGAGTTAGCAAATCTTCCGGGTGGATACGCCGCAGATGGTAGTCCACCTGGTAATCACTGGTATTACGGAACATCACGGAATAATTGAGAAACTCGCCGCTGTCGCTGTAGGAAAGAGAGGTGATCCGCAGCAGCGGCGTTTGTTCCGGCAGGTTCAAATAACGAGCCAGTTGTTTATCCGCCAGCACTGGCGTCAGGCTCTCATAGTTGCCGCTGATGGTGATCCCGCACTCCTTCTCAATGTAATCAAACTTTGACCCTTCAAGATGTGCCAGCGAGAGGTTGCGAAACAGCTTCACGGGCATAAAACTGTCCTCCAGCATTAGCGGTTTTCCCTCCACGTAACGTACCCGCCGCGAAAAGTAGATCCGTTCATCCACCTGAATCCGCAGCTGGCTGGCAATAGCAGGTGGCGCGGGCATCACCTCGAACTGTAATACCTTGCTCTGCACCTCTTTCCCCTGCTGGCGCAGCACCTCCACCAGCCCGGTCAGATTGGTGGTTTCATGGTGGACGTCCTTGCGCGACACAAACGTTCCGCTGCCGTGTCGGCGCTCAACCAGCCCCCAGCTCACCAGCAGATCCAGTGCCTTGCGAATGGTCATCCGCGCCACGCCGAACTCCAGCGCCAGTGCTTTCTCTCCAGGCAGTGGACTGCCGATGTTATAGTCTGATGAATTCAGCCGGAGCCGCAACCGGTCGGCAATAGATTTGTAGATCACAAGTAGACCTCTGTGCGCTTATTGGGGCGTGGGTTGCGTCTTAACATGTCCACATTTACATCAAAAAGTAGACCTTACTGACCAAATTAAAACCATGAATGCGATCACGAATCGCAGCGGCACGTCATGTTTGCTCTGCAGTAAATTCTTATGCTCACGTCAGGCCAGCAAAAAACCATAAAGGCCTCTACCCCCTACAGGTTGTTACGTGAGGATTTAAAGATGCTCAGTCAAATACAACGTTTTGGCGGTGCCATGTTTACCCCGGTGTTGCTGTTTCCGTTTGCCGGGATCGTGGTGGGAATCGCCATCATGCTTCGCAACCCGCTTTTTGTGGGTGAAGCCTTAACTGCCCCTGATAATCTGTTCGCGCAAATCGTTCACATCATTGAAGAGGGCGGCTGGGCGGTGTTTCGCAATATGCCGCTGATTTTTGCCGTCGGCTTACCGATTGGCCTGGCGAAGCAGGCGCAGGGCCGCGCCTGTCTCGCCGTGCTGATTAGCTTTCTGACCTGGAACTACTTTATCAACGCGATGGGGATGACCTGGGGTCATTTCTTTGGCGTCGACTTCTCGGTGGAACCCACTGCCGGAAGCGGTCTGGCGATGATCGCCGGTATCAAAACGCTCGATACGAGCATTATCGGTGCCATTATTATTTCGGGCATCGTTACCGCTATCCACAACCGCTATTTCGACAAACCGCTGCCGGTATTCCTCGGCATTTTCCAGGGCACGTCGTTTGTCGTCATCCTCGCATTCTTTGTGATGCTCCCCTGTGCCTGGCTCACATTGCTGGGCTGGCCAAAAGTGCAGATGGGCATTGAGTCCCTGCAGGCCTTTTTACGTTCTGCCGGGGCGCTCGGCGTGTGGGTGTATACCTTCCTGGAACGTATTCTGATCCCTACCGGGCTGCACCACTTTGTCTACGGCCCGTTTATCTTCGGCCCGGCGGCAGTGGAAGGCGGTATCCAGGTTTACTGGGCGCAGCACCTGCAGGAATTTAGCCAGAGCACGCTGCCGCTGAAAACCCTGTTCCCGGAGGGTGGATTCGCGCTGCACGGCAACTCCAAAGTGTTTGGCTCCGTCGGGATTGCGCTGGCGCTGTGGTACACCGCATCGCCGGAAAATCGTGTCAAAGTGGCGGGTCTGCTGATCCCGGCGACGCTTACCGCCATGCTGGTGGGCATCACCGAGCCGCTTGAATTTACCTTCCTGTTTATTTCGCCGCTGCTGTTTGCCGTACACGCCGTGCTGGCGGCCACGATGGCAACGGTGATGTATGTCTTTGGTGTCGTGGGCAATATGGGGGGCGGGCTACTGGATCAGTTCCTGCCGCAAAACTGGATCCCGATGTTCCATAACCACGCCTCGATGATGTTCACCCAGATTGGCATTGGCGTCTGCTTCACCGGCATCTACTTCGTGGTCTTCAAAACGCTGATCGAACGGCTGAACCTCAAAACCCCAGGCCGTGAAGAGAGCGAAATCAAACTCTACAGCAAGGCGGATTATCAGGTTGCGCGTGGGCAAACCACTGCTCCGGCCGCCGCCAGCCAGCAGGTTGGGCAAGCCGCTGGCTTCTTACAGGCGCTCGGCGGGACTGCCAACATCGAAAGCATCAACAACTGCGCCACCCGGTTACGTATCGCACTGGTCGATATGGCGCAAACCCAAAGCGACGACGTCTTTAAAGCCCTGGGCGCACACGGCGTGGTGCGACGTGGCAACGGCATTCAGGTGATTGTCGGTCTGCACGTTCCCCAGGTGCGTGACCAGCTTGAATCGCTGATGAAAACCCCTTTAACGAACGAACAAACTACCCTGACAGAGGCTATATCATGAAAAAATTCTCAGTTGTCATTGCAGGCGGCGGTAGCACCTTTACGCCTGGTATCGTCCTGATGCTGTTAGCCAACCGTGACCGTTTCCCGCTGCGCGCGCTGAAGTTCTATGACAACGACGGCGCGCGTCAGGAAACAATCGCAGAGGCGTGCAAAATCATCCTCAGGGAACAGGCTCCGGAAATTGAATTTAGCTACACCACCGACCCAAAAGCGGCTTTTACTGATGTGGATTTCGTGATGGCGCATATCCGCGTGGGCAAATACCCGATGCGTGAAAAAGACGAGAAAATTCCGCTGCGCCACGGTGTGCTGGGCCAGGAAACCTGCGGCCCGGGTGGGATCTCTTACGGGATGCGCTCTATCGGTGGCGTGCTGGAACTGGTGGATTACATGGAGCAGTACTCGCCGAATGCGTGGATGCTGAACTACTCCAACCCGGCGGCCATTGTCGCGGAAGCAACCCGTCGTCTGCGTCCGAACGCTAAAATCCTCAACATCTGCGATATGCCAATCGGTATTGAAGGGCGTATGGCGCAGATTGTCGGCCTGAAAGACCGCAAAGAGATGCGCGTGCGCTACTACGGGCTGAATCACTTCGGCTGGTGGACATCTATCGAAGATCTGAACGGTAACGATCTGATGCCAAAACTGCGCGAATATGTGGCGAAAAATGGTTATGTTCCACCATCTGACAATGTTCACACCGAAGCAAGCTGGAACGATACTTTCGCTAAGGCGAAAGATGTGCAGGCGCTGGATCCGGACACCATGCCGAACACCTACCTGAAATATTACCTCTTCCCGGACTACGTGGTGGCGCACTCCAACCCGGAACGAACCCGCGCTAACGAAGTGATGGATCACCGCGAGAAGCATGTGTTCAGTTCCTGCCGGGCGATTATCGAAGCCGGGAAATCCTCTGCGGGTGAGCTGGAAATTGACGAACATGCATCGTACATCGTTGATCTGGCCACCGCGATTGCCTTCAACACCCAGGAACGCATGCTGCTGATTGTGCCAAACAACGGCGCTATCCATAACTTTGATGCCGACGCCATGGTGGAAATTCCGTGCCTGGTGGGACATAACGGCCCAGAACCGCTCAGCGTGGGCGATATTCCGCACTTCCAGAAAGGGCTGATGAGCCAGCAGGTGGCGGTCGAAAAACTGGTAGTGGATGCCTGGGAACAGCGCTCATACCAGAAACTGTGGCAGGCGATCACCCTGTCCAAAACCGTGCCGAGCGCCTCAGTCGCCAAAGCGATTCTTGACGATCTGATTGAAGCCAACAAAGCGTACTGGCCGGAACTGCATTAATCTGCCTGACCGGCATCATCTGATGCCGGTCTCCTTGTCTTTGTCGATTTACGCTATGCTGAAACCTGCTTGCTGACGACAAGGAACCTTCATGAAAATTTCTCGCCTCGGCGAAGCGCCGGACTACCGCTTTTCTCTGGCTAACGAACGTACATTTTTAGCATGGATCCGCACCGCGCTGGGTTTTCTGGCCGCGGGTGTGGCGCTTGATCAACTGGCTCCTGATTTTGCCACCCCCCTGATTCGCGAAGTGCTGGCTTTGCTGCTCTGTCTGTTTGCGGGCGTGCTGGCTATCTATGGTTATCTGCGCTGGTTACGCAATGAGAAAGCAATGCGTCTGAAGCAGGATCTGCCCTATACGCGCGGGTTGTTTATCATTAGCGTGATTTTGCTGGCGGTGGCTGTTGTCGTGATGGTGCTGGTATTCTATGGCTGATAGCCGTAAAGCGCGACGTGAAGCCGATCCCGGTCTGCAGCCGGAGCGTACATCACTTGCCTGGCTGCGTACCACGCTGGGATATGGCGCATTGATTGCGCTGGCGATTAAGCATAACTGGCATCGCACGGGCGTACCGTTCTGGATATCCATTGTGATACTGGCGCTGGTGGCCGTGATTTTATGGCGTTACACCCGTAGCCGTAACCTGATGGATGTGGCCAGGGACGATTTTGTGCAACCGAAAGCAATGTGGGACAAATTCCTGATCGCGCTTGCGGTGCTGTCGCTGTCACTGCTATTTGCGGTGACGCATATTCAGCAAATCCTGAATCTGTAATTGCACAAAATCGCCCGGTGGTGGCTTATCTTTTCCCTTTCGCTAAATATTTCGCCATCTCGTCTTCCGGCACCATGCCGCCGCCAGTCGCCCACACCAGATGGGTGGCGTTAGCACTCGCGCTCACGCGTACCGGCCCGGCCATTCCTGCCAGCGCTGATGGCTCCAGACGAATACCTTCCTCCTGAGCCAGCCAGCCAAGCATGTCGTACATACTCTGGTCGGAAAGCGTGTAGAACCCGTCAAGCAGGTGCTCCATTGCGCGGCCCACGAAACCGGATGCGCGCCCGACCGCCAGCCCGTCTGCCGCTGTCACGTTATCGATACCCAGATCCTGCACGGCAATCTTATCGTGCAGGCCGGTGTAGACGCCCAGCAGCATACAAGGAGAGTGCGTTGGCTCGGCGAAGAAGCAGTGGACGTTATCGCCAAAGGCCAGCTTCAGGCCAAACGCCACCCCACCAGGGCCGCCGCCGACGCCGCACGGCAGGTAGACATACAGTGGATGTTCCGCATCCACCACGCGCCCCTGCGCAGCAAACTGTGCCTTCAGACGCTCGCCCGCCACCGCATAGCCTAAAAACAGCGTGCGGGAGTTTTCATCGTCGATGAAGAAGCAGTTCGGGTCGCTTTCCGCGGCTTTTCGCCCTTGCTCTACCGCCACACCGTAATCCTGCTCATATTCCACGACGATCACACCGTGGCTACGCAGTTTGGCTTTCTTCCACTCGCGGGCATCGGCGGACATATGTACCGTCACCTTAAAGCCGATGCACGCACTCATAATGCCGATGGACATCCCCAGATTGCCCGTCGAGCCTACGGCAATGCTGTACTGGCTAAAGAAGTCTTTAAAGCGCGGCTCCAGCAGAATGCTGTAATCGTCTTCAACGCTGAGCAGCCCGGCTGCCAGCGCCAGTTTCTCGGCGTGGGTCAGCACCTCATAGATACCGCCGCGCGCCTTGATGGAGCCTGAGATCGGCAGGTGGCTGTCTTTTTTCAGCAGCAGCGTGCCGGGAATGGCCGTGGCAAATTCCTTCTCCAGCCGTTTTTGCATCGCCGGAATGGCGACCAGTTCAGACTCAATAATGCCGTGGGTGGCAGCCGTTTCCGGGAACGCTTTTGCCAGATACGGCGCAAAACGGTTCAGTCGCGCATGTGCATCGTCTACATCAGCTTTGGTCAGCCCGACATACGGTAACCCTTCCGCCAGCGTGGTGGTGCGTGGGTTAAACCATGTGGTTTCTTTCAGGGCGATCAGATCCTCAATCAGAGGAAACTGGGCGGTTAACGTGGTGATAGTTGCATTTTCCATAATACGTCTCTTCGCGTTCAGATAATGAAAGAAAGCAGGAATGTGCCGCCAAGTGCAAGCACCGAGGCGATAAACGTCGCTGTCGTATAGTATTTGAAGGTCTCATTCAGGGTGGCACCGCAGTATTGCTTCACCAGCCAGAAGAGCGAATCGGTCACGATCGTGCAGCCAATGGCACCGGAACCGATGGCAATGGTGATGATCTCCGGGCTCACGTTCGGGTAGAGCGGCAGCATAGGGGCCACAATGGCCGTGGCTCCCATCATGGCGACCGTCGCAGAACCGACAGCAGCGTGCAGAACCAGCGCCACCAGCCAGGCCAGCAGGATCGGGTGCATGTGCAGGTTAGAGAGAATATGTGCCAGCACATCCGCCAGGCCGCTGGTTTTGAGAATAGCGTTAAACGCTCCGCCAGCACCGATGATCAGCAAAATGTTCGCAATAGAGCCGAAACCGTGTTCGGTATGAGTCAGCATCGTCGCCATGCCCATATGCTGGCGAATTCCCAGCAGGTAATAGGCGACAAACACAGCGATAAACATCGCGGTGATCGGGTTGCCGATAAATTCCAGCAGCGTATACAGCGTGCCCGTTTTGTCGGTCATGTTCAGCTCGGCGACGGTTTTCACCAGCATCAGGGCGATCGGCAACAGTACCGTGAACAGCGTTGCGCCCAGTGACGGCAGGGTGTGCTCTTCACGCACTTTCAGGTCTGAAAACGCCGCCGGAACAGGTTTAAACGGCAGACGGTTACCGAGCAGTTTCAGGAACAGCGGGCCGCCGACCAGAGAGGCCGTCAGGCCAACCAGCAGGCCGTAGACAATAACGGTTCCCACGTCTGCACCCAGTTTGTTCGTGACAAACAGCGCTGCCGGGTGCGGAGGTACCACGCAGTGCACCGCCATCAGTGCGGTACAGAGTGGAATAGCCAGTTTCAGCAGTGAAGTATGCGTCTTTTTGGCAATGGAGAACGCCAGCGGGATCAGCAGTACCACGCCCACTTCCACAAACAGTGTAATACCGCAGATAAGCCCCACCAGCACCATAATCACATCGGCCGACAGCCAGCGGCAGCGCTGGAGCGTGATGCCGATGCGTTCCGCTGCACCGGAGACTTCCATCATCTTGCCGAGAATAGTGCCAAGACCAATCACCGCCGCCAGGAAGCCCAGCGTGCCGCCAATGCCGCTCTCAATGGCATTCACCATATCCAGCGGGCTCATTCCCATCATCGCGCCGACGAAGAAGCTCGCCAGCAGCAGTGCCAGGAACGGGTGAAACTTCAGTTTTACGATAGTTAATACAATCAACACGATGCTGATAAGCAGCGTCGCCACAACCCAGACCTGAGATCCCATATTTCACCTCACCCTTAAGTAATCTGCGGGTATTGGACGAAAAAACAGCGTGGGCTGACAAACGATATAAATTGCCGTTCAGATGAGCCAGATTGGATCAAGTGAGTGACTAAACTCTAAAAAGCGCACTAAATTCGTATTTGGTTCACATAAATTCATCTCTGAAAGGTATTCTGAGCGCAGAATAAACGAGTGGAAACCGTGATGAGTGATGTAAATGAAGCCAGAAACCGCCTGTTAAACGGCTGGCAGCTGTCAAAAATGTACACCTTTGAAGTGGCCGCCCGGCATGAGTCCTTTGCGCTGGCAGCTGAAGAGCTGTCGCTCAGCCCCAGCGCAATAAGCCACCGTATCAACCTCCTGGAAGAGGAGCTGGGTATTCAGCTGTTTGTGCGCTCCCACCGTAAAGTGGAGCTGACGCCGGAGGGAAAACGCGTCTGGTGGACGCTCAAGTCGTCGCTGGACACCCTGAACCAGGAGATCCTGGATATTAAAAATCAGGCGCTTTCCGGCACGCTGACGGTTTACTCCCGTCCGTCGATTGCCCAGTGCTGGCTGGTACCGATGCTGGGTGACTTTACCCGCCGCTACCCGTCAATTTCACTTACCATTCTGACGGGTAATGATTACGTCAATATGCAGCGAACGGGTGTCGATCTGGCGCTCTATTTCGACGATACACCGCCAAACCATCTGTCTCACCATTTTCTGATGGATGAAGCGATCCTGCCGGTCTGCTCGCCAGAATATGCCCACCAACATGCGCTGCTACAGAATCCCGACAACCTGCGTCACTGCACGCTGCTGCATGACCGTCAGGCCTGGAGCAATGATTCCGGTACGGATGAGTGGTGTAGCTGGGCGCAAAATTTTGCGGTAAGCATGCCGCCATCATCGGGTATTGGTTTCGATCGTTCCGATTTGGCGATTATTGCAGCAATAAACCATGTCGGGGTGGCGATGGGGCGTAAACGGCTGGTGCAAAAGCGGCTCGAACGCGGTGAGCTTATCGCGCCTTTCGGTGAAAAGACCCTGAAATGCCATCAGCATTACTACATCTCAACGCTTTCCGACCGGCAGTGGCCGAAAATTGACGCCTTTATCGGCTGGCTGCAAGAACTGGCGAGATGAAGAATTATTACGCTTTGGCTCTACACCAAATGTGAAAAAGCGTGCTAAATACAGGTTATTGCTTTTGATTTCTTGCAAGGTACACCGTGTTAAAGCCTTTCATTGCTACAGCGTTACTGATCGCGTCCGGCTGGGCCTGTGCCGCAGAGCCGCCTCTGACGGCTGCCCGCTATGCACAACAGCTGGGTGTTGGCATGGATGTAGACTGGGCGCGCACTGAGCGCGGTATCCGGGAGTTCGACCCGCTGGAGGTGCGTGATTTTCGCGCTAAAGGGATAAGCCATGTGCGTATCCGCGTGGCCGATGAACCGACGGAAGCCCGGCTGATCCATCTGCGTAAACTGGTGGAAGCCTGCGAGCAATATGGTGTTATCCCAATCATCTCTTATCAGGCCGATGTCTATAAAAACGACCCGAAAGCCGATAACGAGAAAGAGGTGATCAACTGGTGGATTGCCGTGGCACACTATTTTGGCCAAAGCTCGCCGTTACTGGGCTTTGACCTGATCTACGAGCCCGCGGACAAACTTAACCACAATATCGCTTCGCTTAACCGGGTGTATGAAAAAACCATCAAGATTATCCACAGCATCGATGCTGACCGCATGATCTTCATCGCCCCCCGCCTGCGTGCTGCACCGGAAGATCTCTTCAGCCTGAAACTGCCTGCGCACAGCCAAAACTACGTGCTGGCGGAGTGGCATATTTTTCCGTGGGGACCGCTGAAAAGTAACGGTAAATACCCGTGGACATCCGGCACGGCGGCGGAGAAAGCAGCCATCAACAACCATATTAATACGGCGCTGCACTGGCAACAGAAAACCGGACACGTCAGCTGGGTCGGGGGCTGGGGAGTGGGTGAGTCAAACAGGTTCACACCCACGGCGTCGCAAATGGCATTTGCTTCGTTTATGGCCTGCGAGCTGCAAAAGGCGAAAATCCCCTACGCGATTAACGCCGATTTTCAGTTTTACGACGGGGAAGAGGGAGCCTGGCGTCCTGCACCGGAGCCACTGCTGCAGACCATGATTGCGCCCGTTTGTGAAACGCCCGGCGATAAGCCGGGCCATCATGCGGTTAAACCGGTTGCTCGTGACGCGGAACACGCGACGCCAGCGGCAGCCAGCACAGTAAAATCAGCAGACCCATCAGCGTCATCAGCAAACCCAAACTAGCCTGACCGGTTTGCGGCAGCATGGCGGAGAGCCAGGCCAGCGCGCCAGAACCGATATTCTGCAAACCGCCTACCAGTGCGCCTGCCGTACCTGCGAGGAACGGGAACGGCTCCATCGCGCCGCTGGTGGCGAGCGGGAACAGCATGCCCGCGCCGAAGAAGAACAGCGCCGCCGGGATCAGTAGCGTCCAGACGGTCATCACGCCAAACAGCCCCGGGATCCACATCATCAGGCCCGCCAGCAGACAGCTAATGACCGATTGCCACATCAGCGTGGAGAAACGCTTGTTCGGGCGTCCGGCGAACCATGCGCCGAAAAACGCCGCCGGGATCGGCAGAATAAACAGGATACTCACGACCATGCTGCTCAGACCAAGCCCAGCGCCTAACAGCACGCCGGAGCAGGCTTCAAACACGGCAATACCCGCCAGGCCACCAACCAGCATCAGCAGGTAGCAGTTAAACGCACCGCTGCCGAACAGCGTTTTGTAGCTGGTGACCAGTCTGGTGCGCGGTGCGCCCGTCGGACGCGTCTCCGGCATCCAGCGCGCCATGCTGAAGGTCACAATCACGCACAGCACCAGCAGGAAGGCGTAGCAGGCACGCCAGGACCACATTGTGTCCAGCAGACCACCAATCAGCGGGGCCAGCAGCGGGCTCACCAGAATGCCCATATTGAGCAAACTGTTGGCGTGGCGAAGCTGGGTACCTTCATACAGATCGCGCGGTAACGTTCGTGCCATGACACCGCCAACGCCAGTTCCGACACCCTGCAGGGCGCTGGCGGCAATCAATACGGTCAGGTTATGGGTCGTGATGGCAATGACCGTCGCAACCATGAAAATGCACATACCCACTAAAATCACCGGGCGACGCCCGATGCGATCGGACAGCGGCCCGTAGAACAGTTGCGAAACGCCATAGGTCAGCAGGTAAGCGGCCATCACGCTCTGTACCGCGCCCTCACGGACGTTCAATTCCTTTGCCATGTCGGCAATCGCCGGAATGTAGATGGTTTGTGCCATCTGACCGACGGCCACCAGTAACACCAGCATCAACAATAAGTTAACGTTCCTTTGTTTTTTCATGTCGCTGAATACTTTTGCCAAAAGAGAAAAATAAAGAATAAGTGACTGCGCATTCCCATAAATGCGCGAGGAATCTACCACAGGAAGATGGCAAATTAAGCATTGTTGTGATGAATGGAAAAACCGGGAAAGGCAGGATTTGTAAACAACATCGGCAACTTATGTTGCCATTGATTTACGCCAGGTGTTGCAGGCTCAACATTTTATTAAAGAGGGGCGGTTGCCCGCCCCTCTCAGGTGCGACCTGAACCTGAATTACCGAAGGTATTTCAGGACGGCATCAAGCAGTTGCAGTGCTGCAACAATGAGTTTGAGGATCAGTACAACCATATCCACGACGCTCATACGCGTCTCCTTTTGGTTAAAAGGAGCACGATGCTGGCGTACCTTTCCGCCGCCTGTTGC
This sequence comes from Enterobacter sp. LM3, assembly GCF_046622475.1. Lineage (NCBI taxonomy): Bacteria > Pseudomonadati > Pseudomonadota > Gammaproteobacteria > Enterobacterales > Enterobacteriaceae > Enterobacter > Enterobacter sp. LM3. The sequence goes on from NZ_JBJURN010000018.1 coordinate 68,131, forward strand.
CAGCACCTGGATTGACATAACACAGTGTGCTCACTTCAGGGGTTCAGGCACTGACGGCACCACCCGTTTCAGCCAGGACTTCGTTGCGCCGGTAAACTGCGGCCCCCTCGCACACTGCGAACACCCTCAGTATAGATAAATACTGTATGTATGAACAGTATTTTATGGACAAAATTCGCCACGTGATCCATACTCAAAAACGTCAAAATCCGTGCCTGAAATTGCGCGTTCGTCCCCGATCGCGTATACTTCTTGCGTTGACGTAACACAGTGTGTTCTGCGGTTACCAGCCGCAAACCCTGAAAAAAAACCTCGCTTTGGCGAGGTTTTTTTGTTTGCACCACGTAACAAACGAAACGTGATCGTTGACGCATTTTTATGCAGATGAAAATATTTCCATTGTCACGCTGAAAAACCTGTGGTTGTATAAATTCTATCAATGATTCCAAACACAGGTTCCTAATGACTCCATCTATGTTCACCTCGACCCTACTAAAAACTGCGCAACCAGCCGCAGTGGTCGTCGTGCGTGTGGTGGTGGTCGTCGGCAATGCGCCGTAGGGACTGGAACAACACACGATTCCAAAACCCCGCCGGCGCAAACCGGGCGGGGTTTTTCGTTTAAGAACCTCCCCGGAAGGTCGGCCCAGAAGAAAGGACTGGAGCATGGCAAGTTCGGGCACAACATCCATCAGGACGCGTTTTACGGGCGCGCAGTTAATCGTTCATTTACTGGAACGACAGGGCATCACCACGGTTGCGGGTATCCCTGGCGGGACAGTGCTGCCGCTGTATGATGCGTTAAGCCAAAGCACGCAGATCCGTCACGTACTGGCTCGCCACGAGCAGGGCGCAGGTTTTATTGCGCAGGGTATGGCGCGTACCCAGGGCAAACCGGCGGTGTGCATGGCCTGTAGTGGCCCGGGCGCGACCAACCTGGTGACCGCTATCGCCGACGCGCGCCTCGACTCAATTCCGCTCATCTGCATTACCGGCCAGGTACCGTCCTCAATGATTGGCACCGATGCGTTCCAGGAAGTGGACACCTACGGCATTTCTATCCCCATCACCAAACATAACTATTTAGTTCGCGATATCAGCGAGTTGCCACAGGTTATCAGCGATGCCTTCCGCATTGCGCAGTCCGGCCGTCCAGGCCCGGTGTGGATAGACATTCCTAAGGATGTCCAGACCGCAGAGATCGACATCGACGTCCTGCCTGAACCGGGCGAGCGTGCCCCCGCTCCGGAATTCAGTGCCGAGAGCGTACGCGATGCCGCCGCGATGATTAATGCCGCCAAACGCCCGGTGCTCTACCTGGGTGGCGGGGCGATTAATGCCTCTGAACACATTCGCCAGTTTGCGGAAAAAGCCAGCCTGCCGACCACCATGACGTTGATGGCGCTGGGCATGTTGCCAAAAGCGCATCCGCTGTCACTGGGCATGCTGGGGATGCACGGCGCGCGCAGCACCAACTACATCCTGCAAGAGGCGGATTTGCTGATTGTAATGGGCGCACGTTTTGATGACCGGGCGATTGGCAAAACGGAGCAGTTTTGCCCGAACGCGAAAATTATTCACGTAGATATCGACCGCGCCGAGCTGGGCAAAATCAAGCAGCCGCACGTGGCGATTCAGGGTGACGTTGCCGAGGTGCTGGCGCAGTTGATCCCGCAAACGGACACCACCAGGCGTGAAGAGTGGCGTCAGCTGGTTGCCGGGCTGCAACAGGAATTTCCGGGGGCGATCCCAACCGAGGGCGATCCACTGAGCCACTACGGGCTGATTAACGCCGTGGCTGCCTGCGTGGATGACAACGCGATCATCACCACTGACGTGGGCCAGCATCAGATGTGGACGGCCCAGGCCTACCCGCTGAACCGTCCGCGTCAGTGGCTGACCTCTGGCGGGCTGGGGACGATGGGCTTTGGCCTGCCTGCGGCGGTGGGGGCTGCGCTCGCCAACCCTGATCGCAAGGTTATCTGCTTCTCCGGCGACGGTAGCCTGATGATGAATATTCAGGAAATGGCGACGGCGGCCGAAAACCAGTTAGACGTAAAAATCATTCTGATGAACAACGAAGCACTGGGGCTGGTACACCAGCAGCAGAGCCTGTTCTACAAGCAGGGCGTGTTTGCGGCGACCTACCCGGGTATGATCAACTTTATGCAGATTGCCGCCGGTTTTGGCCTGCATACCTGCGATCTGAATGCCGAGGAAGATGCGCACGCGGCGCTGCAGGCGGCGATTTCTCGTCCAGGTCCGGCGCTGATCCACGTACGTATCGACCCGGAACAAAAAGTGTATCCGATGGTGCCGCCGGGTGCGGCAAATACTGAGATGGTGGGGGAATAAGCCATGCAGAAACAACATGATAATGTCATTCTGGAACTCACCGTCCGCAACCACCCAGGTGTCATGACACACGTCTGTGGGCTATTTGCCCGCCGTGCGTTTAACGTGGAAGGTATTCTCTGCTTGCCGATTCAGGGCAGCGAGCACAGCCGCATCTGGTTACTGGTCAACGACGACCAGCGTCTGGAGCAGATGATCGCGCAAATCGATAAACTGGAAGATGTTACCAATGTGGCACGTAACCAGTCCGATCCCGCCATGTTTAACAAAATTGCAGTGTTCTTCGAATAAATCGCTCATAGCTTGAACACCCACGCGCTTATCGTTAAGGTAAGCGCGTTTTTTTATCCGCCAGGAACGCGCTATGACCACCATCGCCCTTATCGACGATCACCTGATTGTCCGCTCCGGATTTGCTCAGCTTCTCAGCCTTGAACCTGATTTTCAGGTGGTGGCGGAGTTTGGCTCTGGCCGCGAGGCGCTTTCTGGTCTGCCCGGGCGCGGGGTGCAGGTCTGTATCTGCGATATCTCGATGCCGGATCTCTCCGGCCTGGAACTACTAAGCCAGCTGCCGAAAGGGATGGCGACGATTATGCTCTCGGTTCACGACAGCCCGGCGCTGGTGGAGCAGGCGCTCAATGCGGGCGCGCGCGGGTTCCTCTCCAAGCGCTGTAGCCCGGACGAGCTGATTGCCGCCGTGCGCACCGTCTCGACCGGTGGCTGCTACCTGACGCCGGATATTGCCATCAAGCTGGCGGCAGGACGTCAGGATCCGCTGACGAAACGCGAGCGGCAGGTGGCAGAAAAACTCGCGCAGGGAATGTCGGTAAAAGAGATTGCTGCTGAGCTGGCGCTGTCGCCAAAAACCGTACATGTTCACCGCGCCAACCTGATGGAAAAACTCAACGTCAGCAACGATGTCGAGCTGGCACGCCGTATGTTTGATAGCTGGCAATGAACTCTGTGTTTTCACGGCTGATCGCCGTCGTTGCCAGCTTTTTTATCTTCTCTGCCGCATGGTTTTGCCTGTGGAGCATCAGCCTGCATCTGGTCGAACGCCCGGAGCTGGCGGTGCTGCTGTTCCCGTTTGGTCTGCGTCTGGGGCTGATGTTGCAATGCCCGCGCGGCTACTGGCCGGTACTGCTGGGTGCGGAGTGGCTGATGCTGGTCTGGCTGGCACAGGAAGTGGCGCTGGCGCATCTGCCATTATTGATGACCGGAAGCGTGCTGACGCTGCTTCCCGTGGCGCTTACCTCCCGCTATAGATACCAGCGGGACTGGCGAACCCTGCTGCGTCAGGGAGCGGCGCTGATGGCCGCCGCGCTGCTGCAATCCCTGCCGTGGATTGGTGAGAAGCAGATGCTCAATGCGCTTCTGCTCACCCTCACGGGTGGCCTGACGCTCGCGCCGACCTGCCTGGTTATCTGGCACTATCTCACCAGCACCGTCTGGCAGCCGCTGGGACCGGCGCTGGTTTCGCAACCGGTGAACTGGCGAGCCCGGCATCTCATCTGGTATCTGCTGCTGTTTGTGGTGAGTCTGTGGCTTCAGCTTGGCCTGCCCGCTGAACTTTCACGCTTTACGCCGTTTTGCCTGGCGCTGCCAATCATCGCCCTTGCCTGGCACTACGGCTGGCAGGGGGCACTCATCGCCACGCTGATGAACGCCATCGCGCTGATTGCCAGCCAGACCTGGCACGATCACCCCGTTGATTTACTGCTCTCGCTGCTGGCGCAGAGCCTGACCGGGCTGCTGCTCGGAGCGGGTATTCAACGTCTGCGTGAGCTGAACCAGTCCCTGCAAACCGAGCTGGCGCGTAATCGTCGTCTGGCGGAGCGCCTGCTGGAAACCGAGGAGATTGTCCGGCAGGAGGTGGCGCGCGAGCTGCATGACGATATCGGCCAGACCATCACCGCCATTCGTACTCAGGCGGGTATTGTTCAGCGTCTGGCGGCGGAAAATACGGGCGTGAAGCAGGGTGGCGCACATATCGAACAGCTTTCGCTTGGGGTGTATGACTCGGTGCGTCGTTTGCTCGGAAGACTGCGCCCGCGCCAGCTGGATGACCTGTCGCTTGAGCAGGCGGTGCGTTCCCTGATGCGTGAGATGGAGCTGGAAAGCCGCGGTATCGTCAGCCATCTCGACTGGCATATTGATGAACGGGCGCTGAGCGAAGGCCAGCGCGTGACGCTGTTCCGCGTCTGCCAGGAGGGGCTGAACAATATCGTTAAACACGCCAGTGCCAGCGCGGTGACGCTGCAGGGCTGGCAACAGGACGAACGCCTGATGCTGGTGATTGAAGACGATGGCTGCGGCTTACCGCCGGGTTCCGGCCAGCAGGGGTTTGGCCTGGCGGGGATGCGCGAGCGCGTCACGGCGCTGGGCGGTACGCTGATGATTTCCTGCACTCACGGCACGCGCGTCAGCGTCAGTTTGCCGCTGCGTTATGCATAAGGACTGAGCATGTTTAAAATGCCTGCCAATGCGGCTCCGATAAGTGATAAAGCCGAAATTGATGCCCGCTATCGCTACTGGCGACGCCATATTCTGGCAACCATCTGGCTCGGCTATGCGCTGTTTTACTTCACCCGCAAAAGCTTTAACGCCGCCGCGCCGGAAATCCTCGCCAGCGGCGTGATGGCTCGTACCGATATCGGCCTGCTGGCGACGCTGTTTTACATCACCTACGGCTTGTCGAAGTTTTTCTCCGGTATCGTCAGCGACCGCTCCAACGCCCGCTATTTTATGGGCGTTGGGCTGATTGCCACCGGCGTAGTAAATATCCTGTTCGGCTTTTCCACCTCGCTGTGGGCGTTTGCGCTGCTGTGGGCGCTAAACGCCTTTTTCCAGGGCTGGGGCGCGCCGGTCTGCGCGCGTTTACTTACCGCCTGGTACTCGCGCAACGAGCGCGGCGGCTGGTGGGCAATATGGAACACGGCGCATAACGTTGGTGGGGCGCTGATCCCGATGGTGGTGGGCGCGGCGGCGTTGCACTATGGCTGGCGCGTGGGGATGATGATTGCCGGTGGTCTGGCAATTATCGCCGGGTTGTTCCTCTGCTGGCGCTTGCGCGACAGGCCGCAAACTGTGGGGTTGCCTGCGGTGGGGGACTGGCGGCACGACGAGCTGGAAGTCGCCCAGCAACAAGAAGGTGCGGGGCTGACCCGTAAAGAGATCCTCACCAAATATGTGCTGTTGAATCCATACATCTGGCTGCTGTCGCTGTGTTACGTACTGGTTTACGTGGTACGTGCGGCGATCAACGACTGGGGCAACCTGTACATGTCCGAGACGCTCGGCGTGGATCTGGTGACCGCCAACTCGGCGGTGACAATGTTCGAGCTGGGTGGGTTTATCGGTGCGCTGGTGGCGGGCTGGGGCTCAGACAAGCTGTTTAACGGTAACCGTGGCCCGATGAACCTGATCTTCGCCGCCGGGATTTTGCTCTCCGTTGGCTCGCTGTGGCTGATGCCGTTTGCCAGCTACGTGATGCAGGCGGCATGCTTCTTCACCACCGGTTTCTTTGTGTTTGGCCCGCAGATGCTGATCGGCATGGCGGCGGCGGAGTGCTCGCACAAAGAGGCAGCGGGTGCGGCAACGGGTTTTGTTGGGCTGTTTGCCTACCTCGGTGCATCGCTCTCCGGCTGGCCGCTGGCGCGGGTGATCGACACCTGGCACTGGAGCGGATTTTTCGCCGTGATTGCCATCGCCGCCGGGATTTCGGCGCTGTTGCTGCTACCGTTTTTGAATGCCCAGTCGCCACGCGGAGCCAGTGAAGCGTGATGTGCCTCACCTTTTCGTCCCGAATGGCGCAAAACTAAGATATTTTCCCGGTTTCACCTGGACGGTGTCTCAGGCATCGCTCCCGGCTGATTTTTACAATGCCTGCCATTCGCAGGTATAAAAATCAGCTCAGGAGATACCCATGCTGGCCTTTCTGAACCAGGTGCGTAAGCCGACCCTGGATCTGCCGCTCGATGTGCGGCGCAAAATGTGGTTCAAACCGTTCATGCAGTCCTATCTGGTGGTCTTTATCGGCTACCTGACCATGTACCTGATCCGCAAAAACTTTAACATCGCGCAGAATGACATGATCTCCACCTACGGGCTGAGCATGACGCAGCTGGGGATGATTGGTCTGGGCTTCTCCATCACCTACGGCGTGGGTAAAACGCTGGTTTCCTACTACGCAGACGGTAAAAACACCAAGCAGTTCCTGCCGTTTATGCTGATCCTCTCCGCCATCTGTATGCTCGGCTTTAGCGCCAGCATGGGCGCGGGCTCTGTCAGCCTGTTCCTGATGATCGCCTTCTATGCCCTGAGCGGTTTTTTCCAGAGCACCGGCGGCTCGTGCAGTTACTCCACCATCACCAAATGGACGCCGCGTCGTAAACGTGGCTCTTACCTCGGGATGTGGAACATCTCCCACAACCTCGGCGGTGCGGGTGCGGCAGGCGTGGCGCTGTTTGGGGCGAACGTCCTGTTCGACGGCCACGTGATCGGCATGTTTATCTTCCCGTCGATTATCGCCCTGATCGTTGGTTTTATCGGTCTGCGCTTCGGCAGTGATTCCCCGGAATCTTACGGCCTCGGCAAAGCCGAAGAGCTGTTCGGCGAGGAGGTCAGCGAAGAGGACAAAGAGACCGAAGAAAACGAGATGACCAAATGGCAGATCTTTGTTGAATACGTGCTGAAAAACAAAGTGATCTGGCTGCTGTGCTTCTCCAACATCTTCCTGTACGTGGTGCGTATCGGTATCGACCAGTGGTCGACCGTGTATGCCTTCCAGGAGCTGAAGCTCTCCAAAGAAGTCGCGATCCAGGGCTTTACCCTGTTTGAAGTGGGCGCGCTGGTCGGCACGCTGCTGTGGGGCTGGCTCTCAGACCTTGCCAACGGACGTCGTGCGCTGGTGGCCTGCGTCGCGCTGGCATTGATTATTGCCACTCTGGGCGTTTATCAACACGCCAGTAACCAGTACGTCTACCTGGCGTCCCTGTTCGCGCTTGGCTTCCTGGTGTTTGGCCCGCAGTTGCTGATCGGCGTAGCGGCCGTTGGCTTCGTACCGAAAAAAGCGATCGGCGCTGCCGATGGGATTAAGGGCACCTTCGCTTACCTGATCGGCGACAGCTTTGCCAAGCTCGGTCTGGGGATGATCGCCGACGGCACGCCAATCTTCGGCCTCACCGGCTGGGCGGGCACCTTCGCGGCGCTGGATGCTGCAGCCATCGGCTGTATCGTTCTGATGGCAATGGTTGCCGTGCTCGAAGAACGTAAGATCCGCCGTGAAAATCGTGCGCAGAAGCAGAAATTGAAAGCGGCCTGAGTGTGCAGGTGACTTCTTTGCCCGGTGTGTGATGCCGGGCTTTTTTATTCGCGTATTCACGTCCTAACCCAGAACATAAACATCCCCTGTCGACGGGGAGACGGCTTCCGGTAACCACAAATTGCCCCATTTACCCGTACAATGGCAGCCCATTATGTTGTCTGGTTTTAGGTTGTGCAGAAACTGCCTGACTGCCCAGAGCTTATGTGGCGACGCACAGCGTAGATGGAAACCACCGAAAAGCGCATGAACGTGATTTATGCCGGTTATTCTCTGGCAGTGACGCACAATATCAATCAGCCCCCGATGCCCACAACCGATAAAAATGACCAGACCACGGTCGGATTTATAGATCAAAACCCCTTCATCGTTTACATAATCCACTTTCGTATTCTTGCTACCGATAACACCGTATGCGTGCGGTTTGGCGACAGGGATCTCTCCTGACCACATAAAGCGTTCCCCAATATGGAGTGGGGTACTGCTGTATTCCATGCCATAACGTGAATAATCATTATTCAGCGACAATTTTTTTATTCTGGCGGTATAGCCTGAAAACCTTACTGCCGCGTAGCGCTCACTGGCTACCTGGGGATGGCATATGATCCGGCATTTTTCAGGTAACCACGGAACACCACCACAATGGTCATAGTGGCCGTGCGAGAGCACAGTTGCGGTTAGACTGGTCAAATCGATGCCCATCAGGCCTGCATTGTGCAGAAAGCTATCATCAGGTCCGGTATCAAACAGAATTGAATCTCTTTCATCCTGTATCAACAGACTGAGCCCTGCTTTAACCCGCAGTAAATTTTTAGCGTTGGGGTTCGGTCGGTTTTCCAGCAGAACGCTGATTGTTATGGACATGTTCGCTCTTCCCTGGCGTCAATATTCGTTATCGGCGGGTATGATTTTTATCGACAATACACCATTGATACACTGCTTTACTCCATGCGCCTCAAACTTCTGAAACATGAATAATCCCGGGCATTTCCATGTGGTACTGGTGGAGGGGGTTACGCTCTCTGACTGGTCACCAGCAACACCCGCCTCAGCCACACCTGCGCCGGGTTTCGGTGTGTGCGACCATGCCAGGCCATGCTCTTGGTAAACCCCTGCACCGCAACGGGCGTATCACACACAAATATCCCCGTCCGGTTTTCCGCCATTCGCTCCGGCACCACGGCGATCATGTCGCTGATGGCCAGCACATCCGGCAGCACCAAAAAGCTGCTCACCGATAACCCGACGTGGCGTTTTCGGCCCATCTTCGCCAGCGCGTCATCGGTCACACCGTGAAAGCCCTCACCTTCATAAGAGACCAGCACATGCTCCAACGCACAAAAACGGTCTGGCGTCAGTGGTTTTCCGGCATCAGGGTGATCGGCACGCATCATACAAACGTACCGTTCATCATAAAGCGCGCGGCTGTGGAGTTCGTCCGGCGTCGTGTGCGGTGTGAGCAGGGCGAGGTCGATTTTTCCCTGCTCAAGTTGAGCAACCAGGCGGTCTGGCTCAACCGGGACGACGCGCACGCGGATAGAAGGGGCCTGTACTTTAAGGGCGGCGATGAATGGCACGACTACCGCGCGCAGGGCGTAGTCGGTCGCGGCAAGGGTGAAAGTCAGGTTGGCGGTGATCGGGTCAAAAGAGACGGGCTGCAACAACACGTCGATGTCCGCCAGGATACGTTTTACGGGAGCAGCAAGCTCTTCCGCACGTGTAGTCGGCACAATGCCGTGCGGGGCGCGGACAAACAGCGGGTCGTCGAAGTAATCCCGCAAACGGTTGAGCATGCCGCTTACTGCGGGTTGAGTAAGCGCAAGACGTGCCGCCGTGCGCGTGACGCTGCGTTCGTCCAGCAGGGCATCCAGCGTTTTCAGCAGGTTAAGATCCAGCGTGCGCAGATCCGCTTTCATGGCGACTTTCCACCTCTTTTCAGTTCACTATTATGGCGCTGCCTGCTGTCGACGCGCTGCGTTTCTCGCTATGATGAGCGGCTATTCTAAGGAGAACGCATGGTCTGGATAATGCTGGCAACGCTTGCCGTGGTGTTTGTGGTCGGATTTCGGATCCTGACCTCTGATTCACGCCGCGCAATCAAACGCTTAAGCGAGCGTCTGGGGATCACGCCGGTTCCACTCGAATCGATGATCGACCAGTTTGGTAAAACGCCTGGCAACGAGTTTATCCGCTACCTTGAGCGTCCGGATGAGGCCCATCTGCAAAATGCTGCGCAGGTGCTGCTGATCTGGCAGGTCTGCATTGTCGACGGCAGTGAAGAGAACTTGCATACCTGGCATCGACTGCTGCGTAAAGCCCGTCTGGCTTCGCCCATTACTGATGCGCAAATCCGTCTCACGCTCGGCTTTATGCGTGAAATGGAGCCAGATCCGCAGGAGCTAAACGCTTTCCAGCTACGCTATAACGCGCTGTTCCTGCCGGAAGCTGGCGTTTTTTACCTGCACTGATATCACAAATTGTGATGAAGAGTATAAAGTATCGTCATTAGGTTTATACCACTCACGGGCGCACCATCACCTCATCAACGACACGATGAGGTGAACCATGAAACAATCCGCGATTATCTGGCCGAACGACTACCTGCCAGGCACTACCGATAACTTTGCATCCAACGAAATCATCGCCGCCGGGCTGAGTGCGAAAGAAATTTGGGCGCAGCTCAACGACACGACCCTGTGGCCGGGCTACTACAACAACGCCGACGATATTCATTTCCACGACGGTAGCGGCCCGGAACTGAGTGCTAACGCCCGCTTTCGTTTCACCACCTTCGGCTTCCCGGTTGAAGCGCTGGTGACGGAATATGTGCCTCCTGTCGAGGGTGAAGCAGCACGTATTGCCTGGCACGGTTGGGTGGAAGGCGATGCGAACGCTCGTCTCGATGTGATCCACGCCTGGCTGTTTGAAGACTTGCCCGGCAACCGCGTGCGCATTCTGACTCAGGAGTCTCAGAAAGGTGTTCCGGCGCAGGAATTAGCGCGCACCGTACCTAACCCGATGATTAACGGGCATCAGGAGTGGATCGTCGGGCTGGCGAATGCCGCGATGCAAGAAAAGTTGTCAAAACGTTAAATTCGTCACATTTTTGATGATAAACTGCGCGACTTTCCCGCACGTTTTACTCTTCAGGTGATGCCATGACAGAACATATCCAGCCCACGACCCGACCGCAGACCAAAGAGGTATCACGCCCCAACTGGTCGGCGGTTTTCTCTGTGGCGTTCTGCGTTGCCTGTCTGATTACCGTTGAGTTTTTACCGGTCAGCCTGCTGACGCCAATGGCGCAGGATCTGGGCATTTCCGAAGGTGTGGCGGGGCAGTCCGTTACCGTGACCGCCTTTGTGGCGATGTTCTCCAGCCTGTTTATCACCCAGGTGATTGGCACTATTGATCGTCGCAAAGTGGTCATCCTCTTCAGCGTGTTGCTGACGGCTTCCTGTCTGCTGGTTTCGTTTGCCAATAACTTCACCCTGCTGCTGCTTGGCCGCGCCTGTCTGGGGCTGGGGTTGGGTGGCTTCTGGGCAATGTCCGCCTCGCTCACCATGCGTCTGGTACCTGCGCGTACGGTACCTAAAGCGCTGTCCGTGATTTTCGGCGCAGTTTCCATTGCGCTGGTGATTGCTGCGCCGCTGGGCAGTTTTCTCGGCGGGATCATCGGCTGGCGTAACGTGTTTAACGCGGCTGCGGTGATGGGTGTCTTCTGCATTCTGTGGGTGTGGAAAGCGCTGCCATCCCTGCCGGGTGAGGCGGCGCATCACAAGCAGAACATGTTCAGCCTGCTCAGGCGTCCGGGGGTGCTGGCGGGGATGAGCGCCATCTTTATGTCTTTTGCCGGGCAGTTTGCCTTTTTCACCTACATCCGTCCCGTTTATATGACGATGGCCGGTTTTGACGTCGACGGTCTGACGCTGGTGCTGCTGAGCTTCGGTATCGCCAGTTTTGTCGGCACCTCGCTGTCGTCCCAGTTCCTGAAGCGCTCGCTGAAAGTGGCGCTGGCGGGTGCGCCGCTGGTGCTGGCCATCAGTGCGACTGTGCTGGTGCTGTGGGGCAGTGATAAGTGGGTCGCGTCGGCGATTGCGATTATCTGGGGCTTTGCGTTTGCGCTGATACCGGTCGGCTGGTCGACGTGGATCACCCGCTCACTGGCCGATCAGGCGGAAAAAGCCGGGTCGATTCAGGTGGCGGTGATCCAGCTGGCTAACACCTGCGGCGCGGCCGTGGGTGGCATCGCGCTGGACCATTTGGGGCTGACGTCACCGCTGGTGCTTTCTGGCACGCTGATGCTGCTGACTGCGCTGCTGGTGGCGGGGAAGGTTAAGGCGAAGTAATGGGGTAGGGTACGTGTATATTGGTTGATAAATAGCCATCTTCTCAATATACTTGTACCGTAAGTTGTACAGGAGGAAGTATGCAGGTTGTGACTTTTACCGAGGCACGTAGCCGACTCAAAGATGTGCTGGATGACGTGAATGAGAATGTCGAAACGACCATCATTAGCCGCCGCAACGGTGGAGATGCGGTTGTCATGTCTCTCCAGCATTACAACTCGATGATGGAGACTATCCATCTGATGAATTCCCCAGCCAACGCCAGCCGACTGATGGAATCAATCGCTCAGGCAAACAGTGGAAAAACAGCACAGAGGGATCTGATAGATGACCAGGCTACTGATTTGGACTGATAACGGCTGGGATGATTACCTGTGGTGGCAGGAACAAGACAAGAAGACGCTTCGTAGAATCAATAAGCTGATTGAGGATGCGAAGCGTCAACCGTTTGACGGACTGGGTAAGCCTGAACCGCTCAAAGGCAACCTTTCAGGATACTGGTCACGGCGGATCAACGATACTGACCGTCTGGTTTATGGTGTGACGGATAGCGCACTCACCATTTTAATGTGTCGCTATCACTATTATTCGTAATCACACCGATGTCTGAACCCGCCTTCTCGAATCCATCGAAATCAGCACAACTGACGACACGATCAGCAGCGTCCCCAGCCAGTCTGGCAGGGTGAACGCCACGCCAAGCAGCACAACCGACAACAACGCACTGCTCAGCGGCTCAGCGCAGCTCAGAATGCTCGCCTTCGGCCCGCCAATCATCTGCGCGCCTTTCAGATACAGGCTGAATGTCAGCGCCGTGCCGATCACCACCAGATAGAAGAATGCCAGCAGCAGGCTGCCGTCGATCACAAACGTGGTGCCGCGCCCGGCGTAGAACGGCGTCAGCATTAACCCGGCAATCAACATGCTCCAGCCGACAATCGGCAGCGTGCCGTAGCGGGCGATCAGCGTCGAGGGGTAAGTTGTATAGAACGCGGCGGCAAACGCCGAGGCGATACCGAAGAACAGCGCGGCAGGCGAGATCGAGAGCGACGTCGGATCGCCGTGGGTAACCAGCAGGAAAGTGCCGATAAGCGAGGTCATGATCGCCGACAAGACAAACACGCCCGGGCGCTTTTTCCGCGCCAGTGCAAACCACGCCACAATAATGGTCGGCGACAGGAACTGCAGTACGGTGGCCGTGGCGGCGTTGGATTTTTCAATCGTCAGCAGGAAGGTGAGCTGCACGGTGAGCGCGCCAACCAGCGAGAAAATCAGCAGGCTGATGGCGTCTTTGCGGTTTTTTATGACCTGGAAAATCTTGTCACCGTGAACGAAGGAGAGCGTTAACAGGATCACGCCGGTGAACAGCAGGCGGATCATGGTCAGATACGGGGAGGAAATCTGGCTTTTCTCCATGATGTACTGCGCGCAAACGCCTGAACTTCCCCATAAAACAGCAGCGATCAGGACGTTCAGCATCCCTTTACGTGTGGAACCCATGCTCTCCCCTGTGATGATGATTTTTTTCTAGCATAACATGGGAGCTTTGTACGACGGTGTGTATCGTGAACGTTCTGAAAAAACAGCGTGAAGCCAGGGCTTCACGCTTAATAATCTTCCATACAATCCACCTGACCCACTGCCGCCCAGTAGTTGTCCAGGTTGTCACGTTTTACGGCGGTGATGGCATTTTTGATCAGCAGCCGGTTGGCCTCAGACGACAAAATCATGTCCTGCCATTCTTTATCACTTTGCTTTTTCTGTGGCGTGCAGGTTTTCTTAATATCCTTAAGGACTTGTTGTTCTATTTGTTTATCTTTCGCCGGGTCGTCCTTCTCCTGAGCGTGGACAAACGCGGCAAACAGCAGGCAGACGAGCAGGCAAACAAGGTGTGCAGATTTCATTGAAACCTCCGGTAATAGTCACATGCTTCTTCTGAAATATATAGTTACATTCACGCGGGCGATTCAAGTCGAAAGTATGAATTTGCGTGTTCCTGCGTATGAGCACCCACCCAATACCAGGGAGATATTTATTGCGTCAGGACTATGTAATATTAGGAATGCACAGAAAATAAGGAGAACAATATGCACCTGAGCATTACCGATAATGTGACACAGCAGGATAAAAACGAACTGTTAACGGGGCTGAGAGCCTACAACGGGCAGTTTTTGGATCTGACGACCTTTAGCGGGGATATTGGCGTTTACGTGCGAGACGAAAAAGGTGTGATGCTTGGTGGGTTAATCGGCGTGCGTAAAGGTGAGTGGTTAAATATCGACTTCCTCTGGGTCAGCGAAGGCGCGCGTGGCTCCGGGGTGGGTAGCCAGCTGATCAAATCTGCCGAGGTTGAGGCTAAGCGCAAAGGTTGTCGACATGCGCTGGTGGATACGGCCAGTTTCCAGGCGCGTCCGTTTTATGAAAAACAGGGTTATCAGCTGCAGATGTCTTTGCCGGATTATCCGTACCCGGGTATGCAGAGACACTATCTGACCAAACCTCTTTAGCCAGCACCCTGTAATGGCGGTGTGACCCGGCATATAACTTATCCTTCTTATTGATTCTTTTTCATTTTTTAGCGTACCGCGTCGTTGTCGATATAGTCATTGAAACGTTCATCAAAAGGATATGCCTCGTGAAATTTCAATTGAGTGCTCTGGTGCTTGCTGGCCTGCTGCTGGCGGGCTGCGATCAAGGTGGCAGCAATGCTAAACACATCAAAGTTGGCGTGATTAACGGCGCGGAACAGGATGTGGCGGAAGTTGCCAAAAAGGTGGCAAAAGAGAAATATGGCCTGGACGTGGAGCTGGTGGGCTTTAGCGGCTCACTGTTGCCCAACGATGCCACCAACCAGGGCGAGCTGGATGCCAACGTCTTCCAGCACCGTCCGTTCCTGGCGGAAGATAACAAGGCGCATAATTACAAGCTGGTGGCCGTGGCGAATACCTTCGTCTTCCCGATGGCCGGTTATTCCCGCAAGATTACATCCGTGTCTGAGCTGAAAAACGGCGCGACCATTGCCATCCCCAATGACCCGACAAACCTTGGCCGCGCGCTGTTGCTGCTGCAAAAAGAGAAGCTGATTACCCTCAAGCCGGACGTGGGCCTGCTGCCAACGGCGCTGGATATCACGGCAAATCCGAAGGATCTGAAAATCATGGAGCTGGAAGGTGCGCAGCTGCCGCGCGTGCTGGATGACCCGAAAGTCGATGTCGCCATCATCAGCACCACCTACATCCAGCAAACCGGGCTTTCTCCGGTACATAACAGCGTCTTTATCGAAGACAAAAACTCGCCCTACGTGAACATCGTGGTGACGCGTGAAGACAACAAAGACGCGGAAAACGTGAAGGAATTTATTCAGTCGTATCAGTCACCTGAAGTGGCGAAAGCGGCGGAGACGCTCTTTAACGGCGGCGCGGTACCGGGCTGGTAAGGCGTCTGGCGGGGAAACCCGCCTTTTCACGTTGACCCGATTCCATCGATCATCGCCCTTTAGCCCACATCGCAATGCGCGGTATCTGGCTATTCTCCTTATCACACCCACCGGAGGATAGCCCATGAACATCACTCAAATTCGCAATGCCACACAACTGATCACCTACGCCGGCAAACGCTTTTTAATTGACCCGATGCTGGCTCCGAAAGGCGCTTATCCCGGTTTTCCCGGTACGGCGCGCGCGGATATTCGCAACCCGATGGTGGAATTACCTGTGGACGTCAACACACTGCTGGATGCTGATGCAGTGGTGGTCACCCACACCCACAACGATCACTGGGATCAAACCGCGATTGAGCTGATCGCCAAAGACAAACCTATCTATGTGCAAAACGATCAGGATGCCGCGCTGTTACGCAGCCAGGGGTTTACCAGCCTGACGGTGATGGGTGAAGAGACCGCGTTTGGCGATATCCTGATTGCGAAAACCCACGGCGGCCAGCACGGTACCGACCGCGCTTACGCGGTACCGGAACTGGCAGAACGTCTGGGTGAAGCCTGTGGCGTGGTCTTCCGTCATCCTGATGAGAAGACGCTCTACATCGCAGGGGATACTATCTGGCGTGAGGAAGTGGCAGCCGATCTGCAACAACACCAGCCGGATGTGGTGGTCGTTAACGCCGGTTACGCGCATGTGATTGGCTTCGGGCCGATCATTATGGGGGAGCAGGATGTGCTTAACGTGCATTTCCTGCTGCCGCAGGCGCAGATTGTGGCGGCTCATATGGAAGCCATCAACCACTGTCTGCTGACCCGAAGCGCACTGCGCGAGTACGCAGAAGCTAACCAGTTTAGTGATGCGCTGAGCATTCCACAGGACGGTGAAACCGTTATATTCTGAGCCTCACTAAGGGAAAGGAGAGACAGATGCCGCTTATCAACGTCGCGATTGTCGCGGTGGACGGGTTTAGCCCGTTCCACTACTCCGTTCCCTGTATTTTATTTGGTGATACCGTATCCGGTGAAAAGCGCTTTACTGTCACGATCTGCGCTGAAAAACCGGGTTTTCTGACCTCGAAAGACGGTTTCGCGCTCAATGCGACGCAGGATTTTTCAGCCATCGGGCGAGCCGATATCGTCGTGGTGCCTTACTGGCAACATGTGCTGGAACGCCCGCCACAGACGCTGCTCGATAACCTGGTTCAGGCAAGAGACCGCGGCGCGGAAATCGTCGGGTTGTGTCTCGGGTCGTTTGTGCTGGGTTATGCAGGCATTCTTGACGGCAAACGTGCCGCCACCCACTGGGAGTTCGAACGCCAGTTCCAGTCGCTTTTCCCGAACGTACAGCTGGATATCAATGCGCTTTACGTTGATGACGACAACATCATCACCTCTGCGGGTACCGCAGCCGCGCTTGATTGCTGCCTGTATATCATCCGTCAACGTTTTGGCAGCGTGGTGGCCAACCAGATTGCCCGCCGGATGATTGTGCCGCCGCACCGCGAAGGCGGGCAGGCGCAGTTTATTGCGCAGCCTGTACCAAAAGATACCCGCGACGCGCGGATTAACGGCCTGATTGACTACCTCCAGCAGCATATTACCGAACCCCACAACCTGGATTCGCTCGCCGATGTTGTTTCAATGAGCCGCCGCACGCTGACCCGCCATTTTATTAAGGCCACGGGCATGAGCGTGGCCGACTGGCTCACCGCCGAGCGCCTGCGGCGCAGCCAGACCTTACTGGAAGCCGGAAATATGCCGGTTGAAAGCGTGGCCGAGCTGGTAGGGTTTAACTCTGCGGTGACCTGGCGTCAGCAGTTTAAGGCACGCTTTGGGGTCAGCCCGGCGGAGTGGCGCAAGACGTTCCGGACTCGTCTGTAGACCAGGTAAGCGTAGCGCCACCTGGCAATTATCCCAGCTTATCCATCCTTGTCTCCCCTTCCACCATCGACAGCTGATACAGCGAAAACGAACGGTGTTTTTCAATCAAATTCGCCAGCTCCGGCGAGTGGCTGGTGAGCCAGATCTGCGAGTAGCGGCTGGCTTCGGCAATTAAGCTCGCCAGCGCAGGCAGCATCTGCGGATGCAGGCTGTTTTCCGGTTCATTGAGGGCGATAAACGCAGGCGGGCGTGGGCTTAACAACGCCACCGTCAGGCACAGAAAACGCAGCGTGCCGTCGGAGAACTCTGCCGGTTCCAGCGGCCTGCTTAACCCTTCGCGCTGCATCATCATCCGGAAGCGTCCACCTGAGTTGTCGCTGTAAAACACGCAGCCGGGGAAGGCCTGGTCGAGGATGCGCATCAGCAGCAGCTCGTCGCCAATCTCGACAATGGTCTGAAACGCTGCCGCCAGGTTCGCGCCGTCTCCGGCCAGCACCGGGGAGCGGAAACCGACCTGCGGCGCACGGATAGCCGAACCGGATGAGACGGAAAACTCGTGATAAAAACGCCAGTTACGCAGGGACTCGCGCATCTGCGACACTTCCGGGTAGAGGTGCGGTTCGCCGAGTTGCCCGAACACCGATTCGTTCTCATACAGCGTGCCGCTGTGGGTCACTTTTTCGTGATGCACATTATTCAGGAACACGGCCTGATTCTTACGTTTCATCAACTGTGATGACGGTCGGCGATGCTGGCCGCTCAGCCAGATGGACTCTTCTTTGATCACCGGGTCGAGCTGAAACTGCGAGGCATACGGCAGCCTCTCAACAAAGCCCACCTGCAATTCGTATTCGTAGGTTTCTGTTTCCACTGCCAGATTCATGCGCCGAAGCTGGTCGCTGCGGGTTTTGCCTGCCCAGAACACCTTCAGAATTCCACCTTCGTTCGCCAGCGCCTGGGAAAACTGCCCCTGAGCCGCGCTGTGCATCAGGTGGATCGCCTTGTAGATATTTGATTTTCCGGTGCCGTTCGGGCCGAAGACGATGTTGAGCTGCTCCAGTTCCAGCGACATGTCGCGAATCGAGCGGTAGTTTTCAATGTGCAGGGTGTTGATCATCGGTGAAGGGTTCCTGTGTCCGTACGAGCCATAGTCTATTTTCCTGATGCGGGTGACGGCAAGGGAGAGGCGGTATAATCCGCCAGCCTGTCGACAGGGAAATGCAGGGAAGCATTCTGGTGAAAGGCCTCCAGTAGATATTCCACCGTAGCTTTCACGCGTGGCGCGACCAGCGCACGGTGAGGATACTGGATAACCATCTCGTAATTCCCCGGATCGTGCTGGCCAACCAGCACGGTTTTCAGCGCGCCGGACTGCAAATGCACCAGCGCATGATGTACGCCCACCTGAGCAATCCCTAATCCTAAAAGCGCAGCCTGCGTTTGAGCTTCTGGTGCGGAGAGGGTCACAGCCGCTGCGTCTGGTTCCCGCGTCGTCAGGCTGCCGTCCTGCTCCCTGAACCCCCAGGGGGAAACGCGCCCACTTAAGAAGCGTCGGGCAATCAGATGGTGATGCGCAAGGTCGTCGGGCGTTGTGGGTACACCGCAGCGCTCAAGATAGCCCGGCGAGGCAACCAGCACGGTTTTCAGCTGGCAGACCGGGCGCGAAACCAGCGACGAATCGACAATATGTCCGCCGCGAATGGCGAGGTCATAGCCGTCGGCAATGAGATCCGTCACCCTGTCGTCAAAATCCACTTCTACCGAAATACCCGGGTAGCGCGCCCGCAGCCCCGGCAACACCGGGAGTAACTGCTCGCACCCAAAGGCGGCGCTGGTGGAAATACGAACGTGCCCGCGGGTCTCCATTTTGCGTGCAACAACAGCATCCATCGCCGTATCCAGCGCACCAATGGCAATCCGCGCCTGTTGCAAAAAGACGCGTCCTTCTTCCGTCAGGCTCAGTGTGCGTGTGGTGCGGTTCATCAGCCTGACCCCGAGCGCCTGCTCCAGCCCGGCGATGTTCTTACTGACCGCGGCGGGGCTGATCCCCTGGCTGCGCGCTGCTGCGGCAAAACTGCCCGCGTCGGCGGCTTCCACGAACGACACAATCGCCCTGACTCGCTGGGATAACTCCATCCGTCTTTCCCCTCATTCACAACCTGGAGTTGATTATCTATCAACCATACCCCCAATTCTCGTTACGAGTAAACGGGCACATACTCTCGCCATCAACCCCCTGCGAGGAACCCGTATGAAACCGTCTGAGCCTGCATATTTCATTTTTGATGTTGTGATCCACGATGCGGCAGCGATGCAGCCCTACCGCGAAAACGTTGAAGCCAGCTACAAAGCCTTTGGTGGTAAGCGGCTGGTGATGGGTGGCCAGTGCGACACCGTGGAGGGCAACGGCCCGCAAGGGATGCTGGTGATGCTGCAGTTCGACAGCGTCGGGCAGGCGCACGCCTGGCACGACTCTCCGGCGTATCAGGACATCATTCATTACCGTCACGCCGCCGCCAGCACCAACGCATGGCTGGTAAAAGGCGTGATACCAGAACAACAATAAAGGAGCGGTTTATGAAAACCTTAGCGATTGTTTCCCATCCGTATGCTTCACAGTCTCGTATCATCAATGCGTTACAGCAGACAGCGAGCGAAGCGGATAACGTCATCGTGCGTAATCTGGAAACGCTCTACGGCAACGACGTAAACGCCATTGATGTGGTGGCCGAACAAGCGGCCTACCACGGCGTCGACCGCGTGGTGTTTATCTACCCGACACACTGGTTCAACCTGACCCCGATGCTGAAAGGCTATCTCAACGAAGTGTGGCAGTATGGCTGGGCGTTTGGTGCGGGTGGCGATGCGCTAAAAGGCAAAGATCTCATGGTGGTGACGTCCGCTGGCGCGAGCCCGTTTACCTACTCCCGTGAAGGGCTGATCCAAAGCTCAATGGATGAGGTGCTCAGCCCAATGAAGGCCAGCGCGCTGTATGTGGGCATGAACTGGCTGCCACCCCTGGCGTTTTACGAAGTGGCGGCGGCGAACCGGGATAAGGTGCCAGAGTTCCAGCAAGCGCTGGCTCAGGCGTTGCACGTGGCGTAAAAAAGACGACCATGAGGCCTCAACAGGGCGCTGATTTGGGACTCTGTGGTGACCCTCAGGTTACAGCCAGACGCAGGGCCAAATCATCGGGATAGGGATCAAAGTAGTTTTGCGTCATCAGATACGGGTCAGGATATTCGGCCAGATAATGCTTCAGCAGCGTGAGCGGTGCGAGGATGGGCAGCAGCCCGTTGCGGTAATGCAGGATCACATCCCGTAGCTCTCCGCGCTGGCGGTTGTTCAGCTGGTTGCGGAAATAACCCTGAATATGCATCAGCACATTGGTGTGGTTCTTCCGTGACGCGGGTTTCTTCAGGATCGCCATCAGCTTTTCGCGGTACACCACGAAGAACGCGTCCAGATCGTCCCACTGGTGCAGTGAGGCGACGAACGGGCCAATCTCGCGGTAGCCTGCCTGATGGTGTGCCAGCAACTGCAGTTTGTAACGGCTATGGAAGTCCAGCAACGCGTGGCGCGTCAGGCCGTTGGCGCGCAGTGTGTTCAGTGCGTGAAGCGCGAAAATGCGCTCAACAAAGTTTTCCCGCAGTATGGGGTCGTGCAGGCGACCATCTTCCTCTACGGGTAGCCACGGCCAGGTTTCAAGAAGCGCGGCAGTGAACAGCCCCACGCCCTCTTTGCGGCCCCGGTTGCCGTTTTCATCGTACAACCGCACGCGCTCCATGCCACAGCTGGGGGATTTCGCACAGACGATAAAACCGGCGAGATCGCCGATTTTTGGCAAATAACCAGCGGCAAAGTCGACCATTTTTTGCGTGACGTCATCGTGAGGGGCATGGCTAAAACGCATCCGGGTTTCGCCGCTGACGGTCTGAATCAGACGCAGTGCCGGACGAGGTGTCGGCAGACCGATTGCCATTTCAGGGCAAACGAGTTTGAAACTGACCCACTGCGCCAGCTCGTCCATGACGAAGCCCATACGCTTATGTCCGCCGTCGAAGCGAACGGCGGAGCCGGTCAGACATCCGCTAATTCCCAGCACAGGTTTTGTTGTCATGGTGTGTACCTCCGGAGCATATAGTTAAAACTTACACAGCATGATTGATTTGTCCATGCCCGGGTCTCCGCGCGCTGTAGTGAAGATCGTGCTTTCTTCGTAGGGTATTACTGGCCAGCCTGGATAGACTTCCGTTAAAAGCTCAACGGGGGGATAGCGAAATGAACTGGCAGCCTTTTCGTGGCAACGCACCGGAAAACATGGCGATTTACAGCGCCTCGTTTCCGGATGTCAGCGATCAGTGGCCAATGAAAGATGAGACAGCCCGGGAGATCAACACGCTCGATCAGGCGCTGAAAGCCGATCCGGCGCTCCAGCCTCCACTTATTGAATACGAAGAGGGGGGACAGGCGGTGCTTATCCCTCAGAACCGTTATTCCGAGCAGGCGTATCGCAACCGTCCTGCCCTTACCGCGTGGCGCACACGGCTGGTTCCCTCTGCGCTGGCGCTGTTTGTGGTGCAAAACCCACTGGAAGGCCGTCTCCCGGAAGGGACGAAAATGGACAGCGACAGCCGCCAGTGGTTTATCCATGCGAACGACGCCATTGGCGTGCGTTCCCGCGCACGGGTGCTGGGCGCGTTAGTGGAAAAATACATCCACAACGAGGGTGAGAACAACTGGGTGAGCCTGGCAAGCGGCGCGGCTATCCCGGTGCTGGAAGCGTTGCGCAATGCAAAACTCGACGGCCAGCAGGTGTACCTGACGCTGGTGGATAAAGACCCGGTCGCCCTGAGCTGGGCAGAAACTCTGGCCGCGCAGGAAGGACTCATCGTGGGCGAACAGCTGACGTTGCTCAGGCGCAACCTGGTGAATACGCTGGTGCGCAACGAAGATTTACTGCTGGAGCTGGGCGAGCACCAGGCTGAGCTGGTGGACGCGCTGGGGATTTTTGAATACTTCAACGATGCCGATGCGGCGATATTTTTGCAGCGTGTGCTACGGCTGGTGAAGCCCGGTGGGGGGGTGATAGTGTCGAATATGCTGACCAGCAGCCCGCAGATTGACTTTACCCTGCGCTGTATTGGCTGGGAGCCTATCTTCCCGCGTACGCTGCAACAGCTGCAGGACATCCACATTGCGGCGGGTGTGCCGGTGGAGAATGTGACCGTGGTAGTGCCGAAGGATGGGGTGTATGCGGTGATGGAGATTAAAGCTTAGCGCGATCGGTTCCCTCTCCCTTGAGGTGCAGGTTGGCACAGAATACCTCCTCTCCCTTGAGGGTGTACGGTCCGGGGACATGGTAGACAGGTGTTCGGGGACATGGTGAACACTTTTTAACATCCTTTACCTATGGTGAT